>CALUUL010000025.1 GCA_944323945.1 Candidatus Gastranaerophilales bacterium | reverse complement strand
ATATTTTTATCCTTTTTCGTTTTCGTTTCGAGGAACTTTGGTTCCTCGTTTTTTATTTCTTGGGAACTATTTTTATTTTTTATGTTCTTATTTCTTAATATGTATTTTTATTTTGGAGTATAATAAAGAAGAAGAATAAAGGATGTACAAAAAATGTGGAATTATTCAGAAAAAGTTATGGAACACTATAGAAATCCAAGAAATGTTGGAAGCATTGAAAATGCAGATGCAATAGGCGAAGCAGGTTCATTGTCATGTGGCGATATGCTTAAGTTATATTTAAAAGTAGATAAAAACGGGATTATAACAGATGCAAAATTTCAAACTTTTGGATGTGGAAGTGCAGTTGCGAGTTCAAGCATATTAACTGAAATGGTAATAGGCAAACATATTGATGAAGCGAGAAAAATTACAAACAAACAAATTGTTGATGCACTTGGAGGCTTACCTCCTGAAAAAATGCATTGTTCGGTAATGGGACATGAAGCACTTGAAGCAGCAATAGCTAACTACTATAATGAAGAAATAACCATTCATAAAGATGAAGAAATAGTTTGTCATTGTTTTAATATAACAAGAACTTTTTTGGAAAATGAGATTAAAAATAACAACTTAAAAACAGTAGATGACGTAACTAATTATACAAAAGCGGGTGGTGCTTGTGGAAGATGTCAAGGTAAAATAAAAGCAATACTTGACGAAATAAATTCAGAAACGCCAAAAACAGAAAATCTTACAAAAACCCAAATGATTATAAAAATCAACAATATTATAGAAAAATTTATATCTCCAGAACTAAGGAAAGATGGAGGAGATATAGAATTGGTCGATGTAGATGAAAACAAAATAAAAGTAAAACTTTATGGAAAATGCCAGCTTTGTAACCGTTCACAGTTAACTTTGACTCATTTTGTTGAAGCAACACTTAGAGAACATATAAATGAAAATATAGAAATAATTCAGGTGTAAAATGGGAAACTTAAAACTAGTATATTTAGATAATAACGCAACAACTAAAGTCGACGAAAAAGTATTAGAAGAAATGTTACCATACTTTTCTCAATATTATGGAAATCCATCAAGTATATATGAATTTGGTGGAAAAAATTCAAATGCTATAAAAGAAGCACGAGAACAAATGAAAGATTTCTTCGGTGCAAAGAGTTCAAAAGAAGTATTCTTTACAGCGTCAGGAAGTGAAAGTGCAAATATGGCCATTCGTGGTATATTATCTGAGGATAAAACAAAAAATCATCTGATAACCACAAAAGTTGAACATCCTTGCGTACTAAATTTACATAAACAACTTGAGAAAGAAGGATATAAAGTAACATATATAGGTGTAAATTCAGCAGGTGAAATAAATTTAGATGAATTATATGAAGCAGTTAATGAAAGAACAGCTTTAGTGTCTTGCATGTATGCTAATAATGAAACAGGAACAATATTCCCTGTTGAAAAAATAGCCGAAAAAATAAAAACTATAAATCCAAAAACGAAAATGTTTGTTGATGCAGTACAAGCAGCCGGGAAAATAAATATAAATGTTAAAGATACACAAATTGATATGATGGGTGTTTCCGGGCATAAATTCCACGCGCCAAAGGGAATAGGGGCATTATATGTAAAATCATCTACATTGATAACACCACTAATAATTGGGGGACACCAAGAAAGCGGCAAAAGAGCAGGAACTGAAAATGTACCATTTATAATTGGAATGGCTAAAGCTGCACAATTAGCAAAAGAATCTTTAAATTATGAAATGACTGAAGTAAAAAGACTAAGAAACAAGCTAGAAACAGGTCTTTTATCAAAAATATACAATGCAAGATTAAATTCTTCTGCTACAAATAGAGTTCCAAATACTACAAATATTGGCTTTGAATATGTTGAAGGTGAATTAATATTACTAAACATGAATGATGTTGGTATATGTGCAAGTTCAGGAAGTGCTTGTACTTCTGGCAGCTTAGATCCAAGTCATGTATTAAAAGCTATGGGAGTACCTTTTACTGCTTTACACGGAAGTATTCGATTTAGTTTAAGCAGATATACAACAGAAGAAGAAATTGACTATACTCTAGAAAAAATGCCAGTAATAATTGATAAACTAACAAAAATATCACCATTCCAGAAAGAATTAAGAGAATTAAGAGAAAGAAAAGGAATTATTTAAAGTAAATATAGCCTACAAGATTTAAGTCTATACTTCCATACATTAACCTAATTCTTCCATTATCAATTATCTCGGCATTACAAAATGTTATAGTTTCTTGTTCTAGGTCTTGTTTTGTCTGAACAGCCACAACAGAAAGTACACACTTATTACCTTGAGATAAATCAAGCACATAATTATTTTGACCAATCTTTCTACAAGATAATTTATAATATCCTGGCTGAATATATTTACCTTCATCATTATAAGCTATCATTGGAATCATAACAGTATGTGTCTGAGTTAGCTCATTATCAGGAGATTGTGACTCTGTAAATTCTTTTAAATGTTCAAAATCAGAAGAAGGCGAAAGAGGTTGAACTTCATTTTTAATTTTTCTCTGTTTTCTGGACATTTGTCTTTCTTTTATTTGATCAATTGTCTTTTTTAACTTTGAATCAGAAACAGGTTTTTGATCTTCGAAACCTTTATTAAAAACATCTGAATTTTCTCCCCAAGACGAAGAAGAATCACTTTCATTTGCATAACAAATGAAAGAAAAATTAACAAATAAGAATACAATCCAAAATAACCTAAAATACTTAATCATAGTATAATAATACATATTTTTTTTAATAAGTAAAGAACATATACAAAAATTATTTGTTATTTTTTTGTACAATATGGTATTATATCTACAGGCAGAATAAAAGGAAGGTTGTATTATGACAAAATATAAAAATACTATTTTAATAGCTTTATCATTAGTCTTTTTTGCATATGCTGGTTTTATAAGTATATTCCCTGCATTATTAACAAACAATTTTGACATAGACAAATTTGAACAGCAGATTTATGATTCAACAAGTTTAGTAACAACAGTAGATAGTGTTGAATATAAAATTAAGCCTAATTTTGATACAATCATCACATTGAGAAATTGGTCATCTAAATATATTGATGATCAAGACTGTTTTGATGCAAGACTAATAGAAATTAAAACAACTCCATCTGCCATTTTTTCTAAAACATTTAAAATAAAACAGCTTTATCTAAAAAATGTTAAATTTTCAAATCAGACACTACCTACAGGAGAAAACAAATTAGCATTTTTACCCGGTGCTTTTAATTCTGAAGTTTTCGGAAAAGATAAGATAACAGTAATCCCAGGACCTGTAAAGGTAAAAAATTTCAAAACAAAAGATATAGCTCCTGGATATTATAAAGAAAGAAACCAAAGGGAAGCTTTATATTCTGAACAAGATGTAAGAGATTTCCTAAAAGACAAAAATTTCTCTCATATAATAATAAAATAGGTAATTTTATATGAATAAAAAAATAGTATTTTTCGTTGTATTTGTATTTATTATAAGTACGATTACTTGTTCGGCTAGAGCATCTTATTATTATGATGATGGAGCGAATAATGACAATCCTAATATAGATAAATTTAAACCAACATCTGGCGTAAAAATAAAAGAATCGAATATTGCAGGCTGGATGGAAAATGCAACAAAAAATGCAATGAATGGTAATAAGAATAAAAATCAAAAATCAAACTACACACAACAACAAACAAAAAATAATAAAATGACAGGAGAATACAAGAAGAGCTATAAATGGTTCTAAAAAAATTAGGAGGGAAAATGAGTAAAAAACTATTAACAATATTATTAGCCGGCATTGTAACTATTTCATATGCTTGTGTTGCAAAAGCCGCAACAGTTACATTTACAAAACCAACAATTAAAGTTGAAACAAAACAAGAAGAATCAGAACTTTCAAAAAAAATTAATAAAACAAAATCAGATATAGAAAAAGCAAAATCTGATGCAAAAGCACAACAAGAAGCAAACAAGAAAGCTGCTGAAGAAAGAAAAAAAGAGGCTGAAGCAAGACAAAAACAAAGACAAGATGCCATCAACAGTTTTAAAGATTCATTCAAGACAAAATAGAAATAAAAAGAAGAAGATTAAATCTTCTTCTTTTTTGTTGACATAATATATTACTCCAATGTAAATTATACATATGATAAAAGGAGATTTATTATGAAAAGAAAATTAGTAGTTTTAGCAATTATTTTTGCTTTTGTAGGATATACGAGCCTAAAAATCAACGCAGAAGAAGAATCTACCGTCAAAATAGAAATTCCTGCCTCATCAATAGATAAAATTGATGTAAAATATGAAAAACAATCTCCATCAGCTACAGAAAAAGCTATTACAGCAACAAAAAAAGCAACTGATAAAACTGTAAAAGCGACGAAAAAAGCAACAAAAAAGACAATTGAAGTAACTAAAGATGCTACAGATAAAACTATTAAAGCAACAAAGAAAGCAACCAATAAAACGGTTGAAGCAACAAAAAATTTCACAGATAAGACAGTAGAAGAAACTAAAGATTTTGTAGATAGTTTAAATCCAAATAGAGAAATTACTGCTCAAGGTCTTGAAAATGAAGCGACTATAAAAACTTTAAAAAATGAAAGAAATGAATTAAAATCAGCTTACAATTCAAGAATAAAAGACTTAAATGCAAGAATAAAAGCAACTGAAAAATCAACAACAATATCTGATGTACAAAGACAAAATCAAATTTATTCATTAAATAAACAGAAAAATGATCTTATTACACAAAGGGATAAGGCAATAGAAAAATATAATCACAAAATAGAATTACAAAAGAAAAAAAATAAATAAAAAAGAGCTAAGGCTCTTTTTTATTGCAATTATTATAAAGACTAAAACCTTCTTCATAAGCAGAAACTACAGACTTTGAAAACTTATTAGCTGTAGCCCAATATGAAGTATGTGCATTTATAAAAGTTTTTCTACTTTTTACATTTGACTTACTATACAAAAAACCACCATTCGGCTTAATTTCTATACTAATTTTATCTTTTAAATCGTAATAAGAAAGATTTTTTGAAGTAGGAAAACCTAATGGATCATCTGCATAGTTAACAGTCAGCCAGAAAATATTATTTTCTAAAATATATTTATATAAAAGTTTATTATAATATGTTAAAGGATAACAAGGATTTGAAATATCCGAATAAAATAGAACAAGAGGACTTGCAAAATTAATAATACCTTTTAGTGCACCTTTGGGAATACAAGATTTACAAGTATATTCATCTAATTTTAAATATGTTTTTTTTATATGTTCGATATTACTATTTGGAACTAATTTTCCATCAGCACTGTATATTACCAAACCAGAAGAAACTAAAGCATCTATACAAGTATCCTCTTGCGCATTTTCTTGTACAAATTTTATAAAATCAACTGATAAATTAGTATATTTATAGTAATCTTCTAGATTTATATCAGGTAATTTATTGAACAAATATTCATAAGTAACAAAAGCACCAGCGCTATATCCAAACAATATAACGGACTTATTATTTTCATAATTTTCCAATACTTGTTTGTGTAAATCTTCAATTACCGGATGCATATTTCTATAATGAGAAATCCATATTGCATCATGTAAATAATGTGCGAGCAATGTTCTCACTGTCTGAGCCAGTTTTGGACTAAACATTTTCATAAAACTCAACTCTGAGTTTAAATTTTGAATTTCTTTACTACTTCTATCTCCCCAGAAAAAAATTTCAGGTGCAAAAGCTATATTATATTTTCCTTTTTCAAGTAAATTGTCATATATAAACTCAGATTTCATAAAAGCTTTATACATTTTTGAATGCAATTTATAAATACCTTTATAAAACCAAGTTTTCATTTTTATATCATTATTATTTGAACCATTTATATATATAAATTGTATTTCTCGACTTTCATCTGCGAAAGACAATGGAACAAATATTAGTAAAACTACAAAAAATAAAATTAATTTTTTCATACTCTATTTTACTATGATAAATTTTCTTTGATATTATAAATAATTATTTTGTTACAATTTTCTAGATTAATAAATTTATAGTATTATTGTTCTATGTTAGATATTTAGGGTGAAAAATATGAATATATTATTTGGTATTGTTGGAATTGTAGCAATGTTATTGATTGCATTTTTAATGTCCAATAATAGGAAAGCAATTAATTACAAGACTGTTATTGTGGGGCTAGTTTTACAATTCGCACTTGCTGTATTCATATTGAAGTTTGAACCAGGGAAATTAATGTTTGAATATATTGGTAAATTTGTGGAAAAAATATTAGAATTTGCAAATGAGGGTGCTGATTTCGTATTTGGACCACTATCTAACAGTCCTGAAATATTGCAAGAATTATTTGGTGACAAATCATTTATGTTTGCAATAAAATTAATACCTGCATTAATCTTTATGATGATACTTGTCAATATTCTATATTATTATGGCATTATGCAAAGAGTCGTTGCCTTTTTAGGTAAAATAGTAAATAAACTTATGGATGTTTCAGGTGCAGAGGCATTATCAAACGTCGCAAGTTCATTTGTTGGACAAGTTGTTGCACAAATAATGATAAAACCTTATCTGCCAAATTTAACAAGATCAGAAATATTAGCTTCTATGACTGGAAGCATGGCTTGTTTATCAGGTGGATTAATTGCTGTTTATGCAAGTATTGGAATACCAGCCCAATACATGTTGGCAGCTTGTATAATGGCAGCACCAGGAGCTTTAGTTGTATCAAAGATAATATACCCAGAAACTCTTGAACCTCAAACAATGAAAGAGTTCAAAATTAGACGAAGAAGAACAGATGTAAATGTACTTGATTCTATTTCTAAAGGAGCCTCTGATGGTATGAAAGTTGGACTTAATGTAATTGCAATGCTTATTGCCTTAATTGCCTTAATTGCACTAATAGACTATTTCCTTGGTAAATTAGGAATACTCCTTCATAATTATCTTCATATAAATCTTGCATTTATAGGTATGGATATTGAACATTTATCTATAAAAATGATTTTTGGGAAAATATTCTCAATATTTGCAATTTTAATAGGTATTCCATTTAATGAAATAACAACTGTAGGTTCTTTACTAGGTACAAAATTTGTACTAAATGAAGCAATAGCTTTTACAGACCTAACAACAATAAAGGATATGATATCTGAAAAAAGCTTTATTATCACAACATTTGCACTTTCCGGTTTTGCAAATTTTTCTTCAGTAGCAATCCAAATTTCAGGTATTGGAGAAATTGCACCAAATCAAAGAAAGAATCTTGCAAGAATGGGAATTAGAGCACTAATAGCAGGTACATTAACATCCTACATTTCTGCTTGTATGGCTGCAATGCTAATATAGTTTATTATCCACGCATATTCAATCTTTTTACAACTTCTTCATTTACGGCAGATGTTTGCTCTGGGCCATATTTGTTAGTAGTATATTTATCCTTAACATAAGAATGTATTATTTTAATTTTATTTGAAAGCTTCGATTTCGAAGGCATCATTGCATAACTTAAATAATGTATTTCTTCAAATGGGAAAGTAGTACAAACCTTACAATCTTTTATTTTATATTTTGGAATTTCTTCAGATTCATCAATATATGCTTCTGTATTTTTTGAAACAACCTCATGAATTTGATCGGGTGTTTCATTTTTAAATGGATAGTAATAACAAACTTCTTCTACTTTTGGAATACCAAGTGCTTGATCAAAATCAGAATTTCTTGATGTTTTCCCCCAAAGTCCTTCAAAATTTTGAATTTTATTTTGATTCATATTTCTATTTAAATAAAAAGGTGTAATTTTCATTATAAATCCCAATATTAATCTTTACGAATATTCAAAAGCTCCTAAATAAAAAGATTGCTACTTTTGTAAAGATTTTTATCATTTATTAATTGAGAAATAGATTTCTTTCAACCGTTTCTTACTTATATGAGTATATAATTGTGTGGTCGAGACATCACTATGCCCAAGTAATTCTTGAACAACTCTTAAATCTGCCCCATTTTCCAATAAATGAGTTGCAAAAGAATGTCGAATTGTATGTGGAGATATATTTTTATTTATATTTTTTCCAAGTTCTCTAATAAAAACATACACATCCTGTCTTGTTAATTTTTTACCATTTTCTTTTATAAATAGATATTTTGTATTTAAATTAAATTTTTTTATATAATAATCCCGTTCCTTTAAATATTTTTTTATTGCTATACAAGCTTTATTACCAATTGGAACAATACGCTCTTTTGAACCTTTTCCTATACATCTTATATATTTAGAATTTAAATCAATATTACTAATCTGAATATCAGATAATTCTGAAACTCTTAAACCTGCAGCATATAATAGCTCTAAAATCGCTTTATCAATTACAGACATATTTATTTCTAATAGTTCAGATATTTCTTTCATTGATAACACCTTAGGTAATCTTTTAGGAAGTTTCGGCTGTTCAATTGACAAGGCAGGATTATGCTTAATTATTTCATTAACACTTAACCACTTAAAAAACCCTTTTATTGATGCAATTTCTCGAGTTATACTCCTTGGAGTATATTTCTTATCATATAGATTTTTTATATATAAGTTTAAATGTAACCTTTGAATTTCAAATAGACTATCAATGCCTTGTTTTTGGATAAAATCAAATAAGGAAAAAAGGTCACTTCTATATGCCATAATAGTATTTAAAGCTAAACCACATTCAACTTCTAAATACTCAATATACTGTGAAATATAATGAATAAACATAAAATGATTCTATCATTTATTAGAAAAAAAGTTAATTATAAATATTTTTTAGAACTTTGAATAATTTTATCTGTATTTTTTAAAATAGAATCAACTTGTGTCTGAATTTCGGCAGAATTATCCGGCAATACAACAGGTTCAATTGATGGAATATAACGATTATTCTCGTTTTTTTGATTTTTGTCTTTATCAAATATATTTATAGCTGGAATAGCATCATCTTTTTGAGGTTTCAACGGTTGTGAATCAGCAGCATCACTATTTGCAATAGGTGTTGCCGAAATATTTGCAGGTATATTATTTTGAATATTTACATTTTGCATATCAGGAACAATATCTTCTTGTACAGCAGGTTGTGTCCATTTTTTTATTAAATTTGTTTCTGTTTGACTGACATTATTCGGGATATTATTGCTTGTAGAACCATTTGTTGGATTATTTAAAGCTTTTTGCTTTTCCAAATATGTTTTTGGTTCACCAAAAATCTTATGGAAAAGTTTTGTAAGAGGTTTCTGTATAATTGGCTGAATAACAAACATAATAAGAGCAAACCGTCCCAAACCACCAACAAAACCTTTTAATGTCGGCTGCGGTATTTTTTTCAATCCAAATTTTGGAAGATTTACATATTTAGGCTTTTGCATTTTATCCAAACCGGTAGATAATAAACTTCCAATAAATTTTAAAGGTTTTTCCCAAAATTTTAATTTCGCGCCTTCATTTTTTAATGATTTTGCCATAGCTTTAGCTTGTTCTAAACTTTTTCCGGTTAAAGCAGCAACTTTGTCTTTATCAACACCTTTTATAAGTAAATCTCTTTGCATTTTTGCAACTTTTAATGCTTCTTTTGTTATTGTTGAATCCGCATTAGTTTGTTTTATTAAATTTTTTAATGCTTCTCTTGCTTCAACTGTCATACCTCTATATTTGTTACCACCAAATTTATATAATAAACTTATACTAGGTTGGAAGAGAATCATACCTAAATATTGTTCGGAAAGAACATGCATAAATGTGGCTTTTTTTTCGCCTTTTGGTGCTTCATTTGCTGCTTTCACAGAATTATAAATGGCACTAGCCATAAAAAACATTGAAATTAATCCGCCACCATAAGTAACAATATCTTTAGTTTTCAATGCACCCTTAGAAAAAATTTTACCTAACAATGTTTTTCCAACTTTTGAATCTGCAGCACTATACTTATTTCTTGCTATTGATAATTTATTTACACCAGATAGATTAATACCTTTTGTTGATAAATCATCTATTACAGGGAGAATTTGATCTTTAGAAAATGTCTTATTTGAAACTGTTCCAAGCATATCTATTGCTTCTTGTGATAAACTTACAGAATTTTGATTTAATATAGATTTATGAGCTTTATCTCCAAAACGTGAAAACAAAGAAGCTATTTGTTCTGAAAGGGCCTTTTCTGATATATCATCTGCACCTGATAAAAATTTAGAAATATTTCTTTTTAAAGCTTCAATAATTTTTTTATCTTCTGTTCCTACAGCGCCCAAATGTTGTTCTGCAACATTTGTTAGCTCCAATAATGTTCTTGATACAGAAGATAAATAATCACTTGATAATCGTTGTTTTAATGGACCTAAACCTTTTATAAACCTTATTGTTTCAGGTGAAGCAACACCATCAAGCTGTTGCATTATTTCAGGACTATATTTAATTGATGTAAGCTCTGGTATAAACTTCTGTGCTTGCTCATTTAACTCTTTCAAATATTTTTCAGCTAATGTTTGACTATGAGCAAAGGAAGATTTTGGTACAGCTTTATATGCATTTGTAAAATACTTTGTAAACCTATTATTTTTCAAGAACTCAGATATTTTTCCGCTTTTCTCCTCAGATAAAATATTGTCCAAATGCAATAATGAAGAAAGTCTATCTCCAATCCTACCTGCTCTTCCAAGAGAACTTTTTTCAACATCTCCACCCATGCTATTTTCAAAAATTTTATCTAAAATATATAAAAGGGGAACCAAGCGCATTGATTCTCTCATAGAGCCAGAATCTCCTGTTGCCCCACTTATGGTTTTTATTGCTGAATTGCTCTCAAAATTATCAGAAACTACTTGTTTCGATTTTTCAAGCTTTGTCTGCATATTTGTATTATTTATTACTTGCTGAGAACTAAAAGAATTTATACCATTTACCATAATATACAACCTTACTTCTATATAATAATAAAAACAAGTAAAAAAAATAATTGCTTGTTATTTTTATAAATTCTTTTTTCTCTCAAAGTAAAAGGAACTGGTTTTATAAACCAGTTCCTTTTAGATTAACCATCAGAAAACAAATTAAATGTTCTATCTACATTACTACTTATTACTTCTTTAACAGAATCATATTCTTTCATAATTGCCTCATGCTGAGTCTCTAATTGTTGTAATTCCATATCAAGTTGATTATCTTGCCTTGAAATTCGTGCAGTTTCACACTCATATTTACTTTGTGCCTCTGCATCATCTGTTGTATCCAAAACATATTCCATCTGAGTTTCTGATTGCAACATAGTTAAAGAAATTCCTGTTTTTTGGTCAGATGTATCCATTACAAATAATAAGCCATTCATAATAGCATCTTGAAGGACTGTTTTGTTGGATAAATATGTACCACCATCTAATAAGTCATATGTTGTTTCTGTATCTTCACCTATTGTTGCTTTTCCATCCGCATTTATATTAATAAGAGATTTTCCATTCAAATCTTTTGGAATTATCCATTCACCATTCTCATCTTTTTGTAAATATATTTGCTTATTTGCATTTGTGACCAGATATCCCATTGATGTCATATTGTTATATGTAACATCCTCTTTTCTGTATCCTTTGTCTTCTGTTGCATCAGTAACTTTTATTTGAAGCTTATAGTTACTTATTGCTTCATTATATTCTGTTGCAGCTTTCTCACTTTCCCAAGCCAAAGTATTTTGTCTTTGGGAAATCATAACTTCACCAAGTTCTATATCACTAAGTCTTGATGTTAACATTAAAAGTCTGCCCTGTGAAGAAGATAATCCCATTTTCTTTCTCCAATATTAATTATACACTTCTTAATATCGGTACTTTTTATTAAAAACTTAAAATTCTTATTTATTATATTGACATTTCTTTACAATTAACGATTCTTTATATAAGAAGATATATCAATCACATTATTTACTTCCTGTGGTATATAATACTGACAAGATGACCAAAGTAATGTTTCAGGGAATTCAGCACAATTTGGATTTTCAACCGCTTTCTGATTACAATATCCCTTTACCATATTATTTGTTCCATCAATTTTTGGGGAAAAATATGCACAAGATTGACAAATTTTCATTCGAAAACCATGCTGCTCAAGTATATCCGAAATATTTTTTACTGCATCACACATCCGAACATAACCTTGAACCGTTTCTTGTTTTTTATTTTTATATCTGAAAACAGCCTTTTTAAATCCACCTTCTGATATCAAATCAATTGTACAAGCAAATACATTTCTTCCATTCGTTACATTTACAGGAACTGTTATTTTTTCTACTTCTAACTTTTGTTTATTTCTTTTTAATTTAAATATTTTTTTAAATATAGATATTCCAAATAAAGCATCCGTCAATGTATAAAAAGGGCAAGCAAATAGATAAAATAATGGTTTCACATATAAATTTGATTTATATATTGAAAGTCCAAATACAAAAGTTAAAACAACTGCTAAAAATATAGACCAAGGAAAGTCAAATAAGAAATAATAGTTGAAAGAATATGTTGCAACTATAACAAGCATTGCAATTAATATAATTGGATTCGGTTTAAACAATGAAAATAAAAACTCTGCAAATTTTAAATTTAACATTGACTTTAAATTTATACAATGCATAAATAGTGACATTTTATAACTAAAATCAGGTCTTCTTAATTCATAATCAATCGAAGAAACATAGGTTTTTATTTCTGGAATATACTTAGGAGGATAATTAACACTTGTTAATAAAAACGAATACTTCAACTCTGAATTTGCATCTTTAAAATCTATGCACTGTACTTTTTCTAATACTTCATGTCTAATAGCTGTAATATCAGAATCTATTGGAACAGCCAAACCCAAACGAGATCTGCCAAGCTTCATTATATTTGCATTATATTCATTTACATTTGACCAGACCTTTTCATAATAATCAGCATCTTCTAAGAATATACTGGTTGAACCAACAACAACCTGATTTTCTTGCAATGCTTCATTAACTGTTGACAAAAAATCTGTTTTTACTATCCTATTTGCATTTAAAAAAACATACCCATCAACTTTCTTAAACGACATCAAATTTTCTAATAACCATGAAATGGACTTATCTCTACCTAATGGAGTATCATCTGTTAATCTCCATAATTTTGCACCACCAACAAATTCTAATTTATTAGAAGAATCATCTGTACAATTATCTAAAATTATATGAATTTGATAATTTCCACGAGGATAGTCTTGTTTGTTTAATTGTTCCAAGAGGTTTACAATAGTTTTTTCATTATTATGAGAATATATAATTACAATAAGATTTTTATACTCTTTTCGTTGATTAACATCTCTTTTTCTTTTAAAATCATATAAACTTGCAGCAACGATTATAGTAAAATATATTGTAAATATTGCAATATATATAAAAAACACTAATAACAAAAATACAGATAAACTATTTAACATATACCACCTCTCAACATGATTTTATAAAAAAAAGACTTTTTTTTCCAGTAAAGAAATAAAAATAAAATCAATACAATGTAAATTTTTATTAAAATAGTAAATAAAACTATAAACTTTTTCTCAAAACTGAATTATTATAATTGTAACAAATCCCCAAATCTCCTCCCAAGATTATTAAGTATTAGCTGCAGTGCAGCTTTTTTTTAATATAAATTTAAAAACAATCCAAAGAATAACAAAAATATTATTAATAAATTAAATGAATATGAAGTATACAAAGAAATATCTAATGACATAATACCTTATACAGATAATTTGCTCCATTTACACAATTAATGCCACATAAAGACAAAAGTAAAATAAATTTTACTTGATAATATAAATTTATGATGTAATATAAATATTGTTACCTTGTGCCTGTAGCTCAGCTGGATAGAGTGTTTGGCTACGAACCAAAAGGTCGGGGGTTCGAATCCCTCCAGGCACGCCATTAACTTCCTAAAAAGGAAGTTTTTTATTATTCTTATGATTTTACAGATTGTTTCTTAAACTGCATTTCATATAATGATTTATATTTTCCGTTTGATATTTTCATCAACTCATCATGAGTTCCTAATTCGACTAACGAACCTTCATTTATTACTGCTATTCTATCTGCATTCTGAATTGTTGATAATCTATGAGCAATTACAAAAACAGTTTTATCTTTCATTAAATTATCAATAGCCTTTTGAACTATAGCCTCTGATTTATTATCTAATGCAGAAGTTGCTTCATCTAAAATTACTATTGGTGCATTTTTTATAAATGCTCTTGCTATTGCCACTCGCTGTTTTTGTCCACCGGACAGCAATATTCCCCGTTCTCCTATTTGTGTATTTATTCCATCTTTTAAAGTTGCAAGAAACTCATCTAAAAATGCCATTCTAACAGCATTCTGTATTTCTTCTTCTTTTGCATCTAATTTCCCAAACAAAATATTTTCTTTGATTGTTCCCGAAAATAGAAAATTATCTTGAAAAACTACTGCTATATTATGTCGCAAACTTTCCAAAGTATAATCACGTATATCAATATCATCAATTAGAATATTACCGCTAACTACATCATAAAAACGTGGAAGTAAATTTACAATTGTTGTTTTTCCACCACCCGAATTTCCAACAAGTGCAATTGTTTCACCTTTTTTAACTTCCAAGTTTATATTTTTTAATACAGGTCTTTTAGGTACATATTCAAAATTTACATTTCTAAATGTTATTTTTGAATAGTCAGGATAAAGAACTTTTGCATTTTCTTTATTTCTTATTGAAGGAATTATTGTCAACTTTTCAAATATTTGTTCAATTGCAAAAAATGATAGCTGAACTGCATTCAAATTATTACCAATGTTTTTAACAGGTGTATATAACAAGATTAAAGCAGTTATAAACGATACAAAATTTCCAGCAGTGATTTTTTCTGTTAATATTAAATGACTTCCATATCCAATGGCTGCTGCTATACCAATCGAAACAACAACATGCATAAATGGAGATAACCACTGTGTTTTCTGAACCATTTTTATTCTAAGTTTAAATATATTTTTCAGAATCCATTCAAATTTATTTATTTCTGTATTCTCAAGATTATAAGAAATTATTGTCTTATTTCCTGCATATGTTTCATTATATGCAGTGATTATTGAAGCATCAGCTACAACAGTTTTTTCCATAACTTCTTTTATCAATTTTTGCAACTTTGCAACTGGTGCAAAAGCGCCACCTAAAACAACTATTGCTATTAATGCTAACTGCCATGAGTTATAGAATAAAACTGCTACAAGCGAAATTGATGAAAAAATCCTCTGAATAAACACACTCAAATTAGATAATAATCCTGAACACGCATTATCTGCCATGTTATTAAATTGAAATACTATATCACCTGAATTTCGCTTATCATAATATGAAGTTGGAAGTGTCAACAATTTTTTATACAAATCAAATTTTAGACCATTTGTAACTTTCATACCAACCCAAGTTGAAAGATAAGCAGAAAAATATTTTAATACGCCCTGAACAGAAGTGAATGCTACAATACCTAATGGAATATACCACGGAGAATATAAATTTTTCTCTACCATAACTAAATCCATATATGGTTTAAGAGCTAACGCAATTACTGCATCTAATGACCCAATAGGAATACAAATTAACATTGATAACAAAGCTCTAAACCAAATAGGTTTTATATAAGGCCACATTCTCTTGTAATTTATATATGCTCTATTTTTGCTTATTTCATTTATTATATTTTTCATATATTGAAGTCCTAACCTGAGTCTTTTAATTTATATTTTTTATGTAAAAAAAATACTTTATAAACACAATTATAATTTATTGCATACATCTAATACATTTAATAAAAATAGTTCTTTTATTTAAATTGTATAATAAACCGAATTCATTTCAAAATAATACCAATATTATAATTAAACAAAAATTTTATATGCAAAGATCTTCAACTATTTGCCCATCATATATTCCTCGTTTTTCAGCGGGAATTTTATTCAAGATTTCAAACATTTTCTCCAAATTTATATCACCCTTACTTATTAAATATTTAGCATAATTAGGATGAGAATTTAGAGAAGCAGAAATATAATACGGAACCGTATAACCCCACGGAGTCTCAGAATATATTTTATTTATCTTTTTATCTATTATTTTTAATATATTATGTAATTTATAATAACCGTTATAGTTATCATTTATATATTTCATTAAAAGTTCTGTACACAAGTTTCCGGCACCTCTGCCCATTCCATTTACAGAAGAATCTATAATAATATCTCTATCTGTTTTCTGTGAAATCAATGTAATTGAATTAGAGAAAGATAATTGTAAATTATTATGAGAATGAAAACAAAGTTTAATATATTTATCCAAATTTCGATCTACGATAGTATATAATTTTGTTATATCATTTGGCATCATTTGTCCTGTTGTATCAACGATAGAAAAACCAATAGGTTTTATTTTATTAACTTTACTTATCAAATCAATAAGTTCTCCTTCTGAATATGAAATCGTGTTCATTGGATTTATAAATATTTTATAATCTTTTTCTACAAGTTGTTTTGAAAATTCTAAAGCTTTTTGCCACTGATTTTTTTTAAAAGTTACTTTTATAATTATATTTTTATTTTTTATATTGATATTTTTAATTGGACACTCACCGTAATTCACCAATAGTACATAATGAGATTTCGATTGTTTCGGAAGAAAGTTTTCTAACTGTTCATAACTTGAAAATAATGTTTTATTCACATCATAATCACATTGTTTTAAAATTCCACACTCAATATAATCACAACTCGACAAACTCAATTCATTAATTATATATTTTATTGTGGCTTCGCCAAAGTTCCAGTTATTTACATATCCCCCATCACGTAGTGTACAATCTAAAATCTTTATATTTGACATAATATTTCTCTATTAAAATTTCGACAATTTAATATTACATCAAATCATATAATAAAAAAACAAAAAACTACCAAATCAATTAAATACAAATACTTATAAAAGTCCAATCAATTTTATATTTTCTTATACTTTTTCTGATAAATGAAAATAATACCAAATAAAAACCACTTTTCAGATTCTGTACTTTCTTGTACGACTATAATAGGTAACGAAAGAAATTCTATCCTTTTCTTTTCTGCTTTAAAATACCAATCTTTAACGGGAATATTTTTTTCTTTAACAAAGTTTAAAACAGCTCTTTTAGAAAGTCTTCTATCTTCTATATGTTTTTTTGTCTTTTTTGAATTGACTGTAGAATTAGGATTTTCCCAGTAATAATAATGTACATTTGGAACAGTAACTATTTTATTTGAATAATAAACAGATTTTATAGAAAATAGTTTATCCTCACAATAAACTCCTTCTGGAAATAAAATATTATTTTGGACTAAATATGATGTTCTATATATTTTATTTGTTGGACATTCATTTTTTCTTTGGTTACAGGCATTGAATTTATCTAATGTATCAATAAATATCTCTTCTTTTGTAATATTTAAACGAGGTTTATATTTTGTCTCACTAACTCTTACATTTGCAGCAAGTGCAATATCTGAATCATATTTTTTCGCTGCATTATATAATTTTTCATAATATTCATAATCTATATAATCATCAGCATCACAAAAGCCAATATATTCTCCTTTTGCAATTAATATTCCTTTATTTCTGGCAGCACCTTGTAGTTTATTTTCTTGTTCTAAAATTTTAATACGACTATCTCTTTTTGCAATTTCTTCTACTATAGCCATAGTATTATCAGTAGAACCATCATTTACTATTATTATCTCAATCTCTTTTATAGTTTGTGCTATCAAATAATATAAACATCTCTCAATAAAATCCTCTGCATTATATACAGGTACGATAACAGAAACTTCTGGATTATCTACGTGTCCTATATATTTTAATTCGTCTATTTTCTCTAACAAAGAAACTTTTTTTTGCATATTATTTTAATTGCTCATATAATTTTAAAGAAATTTATATTTATCAATTATATAATTATCAAGCAAAAATAATTAGAATACAATAAACAAAATACTAATATTACTTGTCTAATTGCATAATTTTATTTAATTCCTCAAAAGCAGCTTTTTGTAATTCACTTTCATCATAATCATCAGGATTATCTACAATAGATTTAAAACTAAACCCATATTGAAAAGCAGATGGAACCTGTGCAACAATATGTTCATATTCACCTAATATTGAATTAACACAATGAGAAACACCAGGACCTACTACTGCAAGTTCTCCTTCTTTTAAGATTTTAACACAGCTTTTTCCTTCCTTTACAACATTTAAAGCAGCTGCTCCACTGGTAATAACATAAATTTCAGTCTGACGTTTTTCCTCTAAATTAGGGTGTGCATGTAATTTCTCTTCTCTACGAAGTTCTGACATCTTTATTGGTCTTTTCTCATCAGTTTGCACCATTGAAACACCAATAAAAGGAGTTTTTCCTTCTGTAGAGGCTATTGCTGTTGAATTTGTCACCCAATTTGTTTTTTCGTGTGTCCAATTATTAAGTTTATCATCAAGATTATAAACTGCAACATTTTCATCTATAAATTTAAGTCCACTGATATCAAACCCAGTATTATTTGCAGAATTCCAATTTCTAACAACTTCAGCTTGCTCTTCAAGCGTAAATCCTTCTTTAGTAAGCCTTTTTCTTAAAGACTCTTCATTTCCAAAACATTCTTTCCAATATATCCATCTATCAGCATCTTTTTTATTTGAATATAAAATTCCTTTCTCTTTCATTTTTTCAATAAGATCTGAATTATATCCTTCTACCGGATTTCGATGGGAAAACATTGCATCCATATGAACCTGTCTTGCTTGTTTATATATGGGCAATAATAAATTTATTTCTTTTTCACTAAAACCATTATGCATTAAATATGATTTCATATAATTTACATTATAAAGAGGTACAAAACTTACATAACCATCATCCTTTGCCAATATAATCTGTTTTTGATAAAGTTTATCCATCAAACCTTTCGTAAACTCGACAGTTTCTCTATCTTGTTCATTCAATAAATCTTTTTTAGCATATAGTTCAATTACTAAATCATTTCTTACAACCCATTTATCTATAGAAATAGATTTTAAGAATGCTTCATCTCTTAGCTTTTCTGGCAATAAAACATTCGGTGTAAACTCCCCATTATATAAATGTGAATTATAATACATTAGTTCTAAGAATTTATTTCTTATATTTAAGTCTTTAGCATCTTTTCCATATCTTTCATACCAATCATAATCTTTTTTAGAGATTATCATCAATGGATATCCTTTTTTTACTTCAACCTTTGCATTTGTTCCAGAATTAATCATTACTGCTGAATTTTCAGATAAAGGAATTTTTTTTCCCTCTATATGTAATATACCTTCTGATTTTTTGGGAAATATAACTTGTGTATCATAATGAAAATCACTTGCTTGATCAAGGTATCTTACTGCATCAACTCCATATATTATTTCAGTTTGAGAGTCAAAATCTATTACATAAGATTCATTTTTTTTTGTTACGAGTAAGGGAAGATCTTCTTTTTCTCCTGTAATTATGTATGCATTTGTAATTTTGGGAGCATTGCCTTTAAATGATACAGGTGCATAGTTTGCTTGTAAATTTTCTATGCTATATGAACTTAGATTTTTATCAAATATAAAACTACCAACTACTTCACTTTTCTTTTTCTTTTTTACTTCATATTTTTGTACAGTAGTTATTTTTTCTATTGGAGATTTTAACCCTTTAAAATTCATAAAAATTCCTTACACATAAATATTAAATGAAAAATAATTATGAAATTGATTGAAAAAAAGAATTTGTAAATTTTTGTAAATAAAATTAAAGTACATTACTTTTTTTGACGATATATACATTGTATATACACGTGAGGAATTACTATGTCTTTTATTTATTCTGTATCAGCTCTTAATTCGAACAATAGTTCAATTAATAAAAAAGATGAATTATCAGATTCAACAAAGAAAAAGTTAAAAGCTCTTAATATTGATGTATCAAGCGTGACTTCTGAAACAGAAGCCAAACGAATAATTGCAGAGGAAGAAGCTAAAAAATCAGAAAAAACAGATTTAAAAGAAGCAGAAGCAGGAAGTCAAGAAGAAAAACTCTATAATAGAATAAAAAATCTTGCTAGAAAAATTGGAATAGATGTAAGTAAAAATGAAAATATAGAAACAATATTCACTAAAATAGATGAAAAACTAAAAGCATTAGAAGAGAATAATAACAATTCAAATATTAATGTTTTAAGGTCAGAACTTGAAATATTAGAAAATGAATTTAAAAATATGACGTCAGGTGAGTCTTCTATACTAAGTGCAATGGATTTACTTTCAAAAAGTAATAGAGCAGGTTTAGGAATATAAATATAATAAATTAGTTTATTTGAACTTTTTTCTTCGTACTATAATTAGAATAGTACGAAGAAAGGGTGTTAAAAATGAATAAACAGCAACTCTTAGAAGATGATTTCAAATATATATGGCGTCCTTTTACACAAATGAAATCATTAGAAGATGTTAATAACAAACCTATTATTATAAAAAAGGGAAAAGGAATATATTTAGAAGATATTGATGGGAATAAATACATTGATGCTGTTTCTTCTTGGTGGGTAAATACACTTGGACATTCAAATAAAAGAATAAATAAAACAATATACAAACAATCAAAAAAAATAGAACATGTTATCTTTGGCGGATTTTCGCATGAACCTGTAATAAAATTTTCTAAGAAATTAGTCTCAATGTTAAATAACAAATTAAAACACGTTTTTTATTCAGATAATGGTTCAACAGCAGTTGAAGTAGCCTTAAAAATGGCATATCAATACCAAGTTTTAAAAGGACATCCAGAAAAGAAAAAGTTCATAGCATTAAAAAATTCATACCACGGGGACACACTGGGTGCTATTTCTGTTGGCGGTATTGATATGTATCATAAATTATATAAACCACTGCTATTTGAAATAAGACAAGCAGAAAGCCCATATTGTTACAGATGTCCTATGAATTGCAATAAAGAGACCTGCAATTGTGAATGTATAAGTTCTGTAGAAAATATATTAAAGGAAGAAGCAGATAAAATTGCAGGTATTATAATTGAACCTTTAGTACAAGCTGCTGGCGGAATGATTATGTATCCACCCAAATACATTACAAAACTAAGAGATCTTTGTGATAAATATAACATTCTTTTAATTGACGACGAAGTAGCAATGGGATTTTACAGGACAGGTAAGCTATTTGCATATGAACATGCTGGAATTGTACCTGATATCATTTGTGCTGCAAAAGGTATAACAGCCGGATATATGCCTTTATCAGTAACTGTAACTACAGATGAAATATATAATGCCTTTTATGATGATGATTTAGATGGCTATAAAACTTTCTATCACGGTCACAGCTATACTGCATATCCGTTGGCACTTGCTGTTGCTCTTGAGAACCTTAAAATCCTTGAAGAAATGAACATTGAAGAATATTTAAAACCTAAAATTGCAAAATTTTCAAAAGAACTTGAAAAATTCAAAAATCATCCAAATGTTGGTGATATAAGACAAACAGGTATGATATGTGCAGTTGAACTTGTAAAAAACAAAGAGACAAAAGAACCTTTTAAATATGAAGAAGGAATCGGAAAAAAGATTTATAATGAAGGATTAAAACTTGGTGCAATTCTAAGACCGATGTGGAACTGTATCTATTTTATAACGCCTTATATTATTACTGAAAAAGAAATAGAAAAGCTAACAGATATTGCATACAAAGCTTTAAACAAGGTTCTACCTTACAAGGAGTAAAAATGGAATATTTTATAACCGGAATTGACACAGATATAGGAAAAACTTTTATTACTAAAGGATTAGCATTAGCATTTGAAAACTGCGGTAAAAAAGTGGGAGTTTTCAAGCCTTTGCAATCAGGTGCCATAGAATCTGATAAAGGATTATTAGCACCTGATTTAGAAGCGATAAAAGAACTTTCACAGAATATAAAAACGAAATGTTCGTATCTTTTAAAAGGAGAAGTATCACCAGCTTTAGCTGCAAGATTATCAGGCGTCAAAATTGATATAAATAAAATAAAAGAAGATTTTAAATCTTTTTCAAAAGAGAATGATATAACTTTTGTTGAAGGTGCAGGTGGATTATTAGCTCCTGCTACAGATAATTTTCTTTGTGCTGATTTAATAAAAGAATTAAACATACCGATTATTATCGTCACAGTACCATTTTTAGGCAGGCTAAATCATACTCTTTTAACTATACATTATGCAAAAACAAATAACATTCCAATAAAAGGTATTATTGTAAATAAAATCCCTAATAAAACCGAAGATTTAGCAACAAAAAATTTCATTGATGAACTAAAAAGATATACAGATGTAAATATAATAGGTACTATAAAAGAAATAGACAATAATAATATTTTAGAAGAATTTAAGCCTATAACGGATTCTTTTTAACCTGTCCGTTTTTTCTCGGATAAATAGAAGAAGTATCTTTTTCTTTTTTTATAACAAGTAGAACCCGTTTATTTTCTTCATCAATTGGAAGCGAATATTCTAGTCTATCAATAACAACAGAATTTAGTTTTAAAAAAGCATTTTTTGCATTACAAATTTCTTCGTCTGCTTTTTGAGACTTATAAGCAACAAAGAAACCACCTGTCTTCAAAAATGGAATAGCATATTCTAAAATAATTCTTAAATCAGCCATTGCTCTTGAAACAACAACATCAAAAGAATTTTTCATAGATATAGGCAATTCTTCAACTCTTGAACATATAGGATTTATATTTTTTATATTTAATTTATCTGCAGCTGTTTTTATAAAATTAATTTTTTTATTTATTGAATCTAATGCAGTTACCTCAATATTTTGATATAACAATGCAATTGGAATAGCAGGAAATCCTCCACCTGTTCCTATATCCATTACTTTTATTATTTTTTCACCAATATATTTTTTATAAAATAAATTAAACGCAAGACTATCATATATATGTTTTTGAAATAAGAAATTGATATCATTCTTACTTATCAAATTAACCTTTGAATTATATTCAATAAACAAATCAGAAAAAGAGGAAAATAATATTTTCTGTTTTTCATCAATATTTATTCCTAACTGTTGAAGTTGCTCGTACATTATTTTTTCTTTTTTATTTCATCCATCAATATATAAAATTCTGATTCGCCAATTCTAAGCTTTATTTTATTTATTTTAGCATTTATTTTGGAATATATATCTTCAGCTCCATGCTGAGGAAGCAAAGATTGTACCAAGATATAAGATTTTAAAGACTGTTTATAATCATCTGTATCAAAATAATAATCACCAATTTCAATATATACAGATACAGAATATGTTATATCATCAAGTTTCTTAGCAGCAGATAAAGCATTAACAAGATATTCATAATTCTTTTCGGTATTTTCATTTTTATATATTCCTGCCAATTTTGAATATGAATAATAAAGACCTTCATAATTATTTTGTTTTTTATCAGCATTAATTGACAATTCATAATACATTTTCGCAGCAGATAAATTTTTGCTATCTGTTGATATTTCAGCCAAATTAGAATATGCAGATGCCAAATACAAATTAACATCAACATCTGCTGATGTTTGTACACATCTCAAATAATATTTCAATGCCAAATCTGTATTATTTGTATCATCAAGCAATAATGCATACTTAAAGTAACATTCACACAATAATGAAATATCATTCATCTTTTCTGAAATAGATAAAGCCTTTTGTGCATATTTTAGCGCAGACTCAACATCAGAATTATTATCTTCCAGCTCTGATAAATCCAAGTATACTCTTACAACCATTGCATTTGAAACACCAGCTGGAGAATATAAAATTCTTTTATATACTTCCTTTGCTTTATCAAATTTATATACTTCAGAATAAATCTGTGCAATACTTAAAAGAACTTCATTTGCTTTATCAGGTGAATTTTCAATATACAACTGATATACTTTTTCATAAAGTTTTATTGCTTCATCTATATCTTGAATTCTTTTATAACATATTGCTAATTTAGTATATATAATTGGCTCTTTTACCGAAAACATTTGATCAGCAGTATATGTAAGAGCTTTTTTGTAATACATTATTGCAGACGAAAAATTATATGATTCCTCATATGTCTGGGCAATCCCGATATAATCATCCAAACTATCAGGAACATCATTGAATTTGGTTAATTTTATATTTTCATCATTTTTATTAAGTTGAATATTTGAAATATCTTCCAATTTTTTTTCTATTATATCAACAGGTTTTGAAGCATTTAAAAGTAAAGAATCTTCATTAGAAAGTTCAAATCTTCTATTTTTCCCTTTTCTTGGTTTAATATTTTTTATATAGCGTTTTGCCGAAGATGGTTTATTTTCCATACCGGCTTCATATCCGCTTGTTCTAACATAACTTAAATAAGTAAGGCCTTGCGTTTCTGCTAACTTTGGCTTTCCTGATTTTTCCAGTTCTTCTTCTAAATTTTCTATTCTTTTTGTATGGAATGCAATTTCCTGTCTCATTGTTATACGCGATAAAAATAATTCACGTTCAAAAGGTTTTAACGGCAATTCGGCTTCATAAATATCAAGAAGATATTTATGAACTTTTATTTTTGTTCTTGTATTTATAGTTTTTATAAATTCCGATTTCACATAGTCTTTTAAATAGTATTTACTGAATTTTTCGGAAATAACATGTTTTTGAAGTAAGAAATCTATATCTTCTACAGAGGAAAGTTTCTGATTAATAAGGAAATCAATATCAACACCATGTCTTATTACTGCTAAAAATAAAAGTAATTTTATAAATTTATCAGATGAAATATATAAAATCTTTGATAT
>CALUUL010000024.1 GCA_944323945.1 Candidatus Gastranaerophilales bacterium | reverse complement strand
AAAAATATGGAGAGAAAAATGAAAAAGATTTTAGCCATGCTTGCTGTATTTTTCATGATGATAGCTTTCAATCCGGCGAATGCAGCTGTTTACAGCGATGTACCTGCTGATTATTGGGCTAACAAAGAAATTTCAGCAGTTGTTAGTGACGGGGTCCTTCCTTTATTAGAAAAAGAAGCATTCTACCCTGAAAAAGAAGTTTCAAGATCTGATTTTAATTCTGCATTACTAAAAACTTTAGGACACAGAATGACAACCTTATCTGAAACTAATCCATTCTCAGATGTAGTTTCTTCAAGAGCTGACTATGGAGATATTTTACTATCTCACAAATTAGGTTTAATATATGGATATAATGATGGAACTTTTAAACCCGATAGAATCATGACAAAATCAGAAGCTGCCTCTGTTATAAGTCATATCACAAAGGACTTTAAAGGCGATATAAAATCGTTAAATGCTTTTACTGATAAAAACGCTATTCCTGCTTGGGCAAAATTACAATATGCAAAAACTATTGATCTTGGTATTTATGTAAATTATCCTGATGCAGATAAATTATTACCTAATAAAAACTTAAACAGAGCTGAAGCCGCTGTATTATTATACAAATTAAAGGAAAAAATTGACTCTGTAAAAAAACAATATGTAAGTGACGAAAAAATTCTTTCAACAGAACATTTAGGTGTTACAAAAAAAGCTGAAGTTAATGAAGTTCAAATTACAAACCAAAGAAAAGTTGTTTTAGCAAAAAATATAATTAAAGGCTATTTTTATACTTACTTCACATCTAAAGATGCTCAAGTTGGTGATACTGTAACTTTCACAGCAAAAAATGATATTCATACAGAAGAAGGTACATTAGTAATTCCTGCTGCTACAACAATGAAAGCAAAAATCACTTCAGTTGAACCTAAAAAATGGTGGAACAAAAACGATAAAGTTACTGTAGAATTTGAATCTATGACTTTACCTTGTGGTACTTGTGTTCCTTTTAAGGCTGAAGTTATAAACAATAACGGTGTTTTAACTGAAAACAGATGGGCAAAACCTGTTGGTTATACTGTAGGTGGTGCTGTTGTTGGTACAGGTGTTGGTATGGGTATTGCTGCTATTGCTTCTCAAGATGATGACCATTTTGGTGAAGGAATTGCAATTGGTGCCCCTGTTGGTGCAGGTGTTGGTCTTTTGACAGGTTTAACAACTCCTGGTAGAACATACAAAGCTAATGATGGTGACTATGTTTGGTTAGAATTAACTCAAGATTTATCTATTCCTAACTAGTCAGATATAACTTTTATAAAAAAGCCTCTTGAAATCAAGAGGCTTTTTTATACTTAATACAAAAGGGTTGAAATTAAAACATGTTCTTGTTATTATCTTGGCATAGAATAAGATTATAATTATCAAAGGTGGTGAATAAAATGCCTGAAGTAAGAGTTGGTGATAACGAAAGTATTGAAAGTGCTCTTAAAAGATTTAAGAAAAAAATTCAAAAAGCCGGTATACTTTCAGAAATCAAACGTCGCGAAAGATATGAAAAACCAAGCATAAAGAAAAAACGCAAATCTGAAGCAGCTCGTAAAAGACGTGTATAGTTTATAAATAAGAGAACTATTTATTTAGTTCTCTTATTTACTTATGAAGGATTTTTCATGAAAAAAGATATTGTTTGTTCAATTATTATAACTATATTATACTCAATTATTACATTAGTTGCTGTATTTCATCATGAAATTTGGGCGGATGAAGCACAAGTTTGGATGTTATGTAAACATTTATCTATTCCTCAATTAATTAATCACCTCCATAATGAAGGACATCCTTCCTTTTTTTATCTACTGGTAATGCCATTTGCAAAGATATTTTCAAACATATTATATATGCAGTTAATATGTTGGTTCGCAATGTGTTTTTCGGTATTCTTATTAATGCATAAATCGAAGTTTCCATTAATTGTTAAATTAGCAATAATTTTGAGTGGGGGCTTCATTTACTTCTTACCTGTAATTGCAAGAAGTTATTCTATAATTCCTCCTCTTATATTTTTAGCTGCAATTCTATATTCAAAAAGAAAAGAGCATCCTTTTTTATATTCAATTACTTTATTTTTACTAGTAAATACACATGCTCTTATGTTCGGATTTGTTTCTATTTTAACGGCTTTGTTTCTAATTGAAAATCTTAGAGAAAAAAACTTTTCAAAAAAAATTATTTTTTCAATTTTAATAATGTTTATGGGCTTAATTTTTCTTATATTACAACTACATAACACTACAGCTGAAAACTATTATATTACATATAAGCCCAATTATATTTTATTAAACCTAATTAAAGTTCCGGTATTCTTCTTTCTCAGTTCATTTAATTATGAAATAACGATAAATAAGTCTTTGATTTACCCTATTCTTGATATTTTCACTTTTATTTCTATTTTCACTATATTTATAATGTTATTCATCAATTTATTTATAAATAATAAAAAGATCTTCTTAATTGGCACAATAGGAATTATTTTTCAATTTTATATTTATATTTTTACTTATAGTGCAAACATTTATGTCAACAAGATTTTTATGGTTTTTTGTATATTACTCTTTTGTTTTTGGATTCTATATGAAAAAAATTCTTTTAAAAATAATTATAAATTTGCAAATAGGAAAGTATGTTCTTGCTTACTTTGTATTTTTTTCTTTCTTACAAGCTATAATGGTATAAATTATTACATTCTAGAATACAAATATAGCTATACCGGTGCAAAAGAAACCGCTACTTTTATAAAAAACAACATTAAAGAAAATGCAAAATTACTAATTGATAATGAAGCATATATGATTTCATTATCATATTATTTACAAAATAAATATAACCTTTTTTCTGTAATAAGAAACAAAAATCTAAAATATGTAATATGGGACAAAATTAATTCACAAAGACTTTCTAACAATGCTTGGTATGAATACAGTAAATTAATATCTAAGGAAAATAATTCAGATATATATATAATACGTTCATTTGCAGATGAAAAAAACCAAAATATTTTTAAGAAATTAGACGAAGAATATAAGGATAATTTCAAACTTATATTTTATTCAAATTCTTCTGTTGAACCAAATGAAGGCTATAAGATTTATAAATATATTAATAGAAGTTAGTTCTTTTTAGGAAGAAACAAGCCAAAAACATTTAGGAATTTCTTCAATTTTGATAATATTCCTAATTTTTTATTTGAAGTTATTATTTTAGGTTCTGGTAATGCAAGTCTTTTTGGTGGTTCCGGTAATGCAAGTCTTTTTGGTGATTCCGGTAAAGCCAAAATAGGTTTTGGCTGTGGTAATGCCAAGCTTGCTTTGTGACTAGGCAATGTCAATAACACTTCCTTGGGTTGAGATAAAGCTAAGCTTTCTTTAGGATTAGGCAATACAAAACTTGTTTGAGAAACATTTGGTATAGATTGACCTTGTATTTTCATCGGATTCAATATAAAAGAACCTGTATCCGGAACTTTTTGCTTAGGCGCAGTAGCAATAACTTTTTTAACTGGCATTTTCGAATAAATATTTTTTATGCCAGTTTTTATATTTTTGGGAATACCAGCCATACATTGCCAAACGGCCTTGCTTGTTGGTATATCTTTTGAAGCACTAACTTTTGCTGCCTTTAATGAAGACTTTGCACCAGCTGCAGAAACTCCAACTGCAAAGGTACCTGTTCCCATTTCCTGCCAGGCTTGTTTGGCCTCATTATCTGTTTTAGCATTTAATTGTTTATAAATACCCTTGCCAACTTGAACAGTTCCGCCAACAACACCTGCAGCAACCATAACAGGGGCAGCTGCACCACCTGTCAAAGCAATCAAAGCAGCACCTCCAGCAACTGAAGCAGCAGTTATTAGCATATTTTTAGGAGACGAAAATATTGTTTTTATTGGTTTTACTAATCCTTCTCCAAAATTTTGCATTTTTTCTTTAAACGATATTTTGCCATCATCTTTTCCATCAGAAGTTGCAAACGAATTTTCTCCATTTGTTTTTTGTGCAGAAGATTTTAACTCTGTAGTTTTTTGAAGTGTATCTTTACCTATTTTTCCTGAAAGAGCCGAATCTGGAAAATACTTCTTTTCAGTACGTCTTGCCGCCCAGATATCCATTATCTGATCTGTGAAATTACATAAATTAGTATCAACGTAACTATTAGTCATAATAACCCAGCAAATATCACTTATTAAATATATAAAAAATACTTAATAGACAAAATTGCTTAATTATATTTTAAATTTACAATTTATTTTAAATCACTACTTTTTTCAAGAAGATTATTTATTATTTTTTTGGCGATTTTCGGATTTGAAATTGTTGAATTTCCACCAATACAACCACCTTCACAGCACATAACCTCTATTAAATTACCATCTGGACAAAGTCCTTCTTTTGCATATTTTTTCAATTGTTTTATAGAATCTTTCGTTAAACCATCAATATAACATGGTTTTGCCTTTACATCAGAAGGTAACAACGAATTAACCGCACTTGCAACTCCACCTGTCACTCCATAATTCCGACCTTGTTTGGAACTTTCATATTGGTATTTCGACTCTTCCATCTCTAAAATTTCAATTTTTCTACCAACAAAAAGAGCACCAAGTTCATCTGCATTCATTACATAATTTACATTATCATTTCCTTGTACTTCTTTTCTCTTTGCAACACAAGGACTTATAAATACAGTTATTGAATCAGGATATTTTTCTTTTACTATCTCTGCAGTATAGAATAATGGTGTTTTGGTATCTGAAACATATGGTTTTATTTCAGACAGATGTTTTTCTATAAGATTATTGTATCCTGCACAACAAGAAGTTGTCATAAATGAATCACCCTTTTTCATTCTTTCAATGAATTCAGCAGATTCTTTCCTTGTTGTAACATCAGCTCCTTGTGCAACCTCTATAACATCATAAAATCCGGCTTTAATCATTGCCGATTTTAGCTGAAAAATATTTCCCGGAAATTGACCAGCAATAGCAGGGGCAAACATTGCTACAACTTTTTTCCCAATTTTCATTGCCTTCAAAATATCAATTAATTGACTTTTTTCATTAACAGCACCAAACGGACAAGCTGCAACGCATTTACCACAAGATATACATTTTTCAAAATTTATAACAGCAGTACCGTTATCACCTTTTGAAATAGCACCCACTGGGCAAACTTGCTCACAAGGAACAATCAAACGTACAATTGCATTATATGGACAAGCACTAATACACATACCACAATTCTTACATTTTGATGCATCTATATTACTTTTTCCACCAGCTATTTCTATAGCACCAAATTTACATGTTTTTTCACATGAACGGGCGACACAACCTTGACACAAATCTGTTACATATACTCTTGAAGGAACACATCCCTTACAAGCTGCATCTATAATCGTCAATGGATTTTCTTCTGTATTTTTTCTATCTAGTGATTGATGTGCAAAATCTTCCAATTTTTCAGATTCATCAAGATTTTCAAGAGAAAAACCCATATCTGCAATTATTCTGTCTTTTATAATTTCACGTTCTTTATATATACAACATCTATATGGCACCTCGCAATCTTTTGGACGCATTTGATAAGGAATTGATGCTGTATTTTTCTCAAACTCATCTGAATCAAAAGCTTGAACTAGCCTAATTAAAATATCTCTTTTTATATGTATAGATTGACTATTATTATTCATTTTCACCAACCTTTTTTTCAATAGCCAATAAAACCTTTTCTATTGTAGCAGATGAAACAACTTCTCCATCAACCTTTACATATGGAGCTTTTGAATGTTTATCACTCGAAGAACATTGTCCTAAACATAAACTTGGTTTAACAATAACTTTATCACCATATTTTTGTGGAATTATATCATATAATTCATTCAAAAAAGAACTCCCCATAACAAAACAAGTAGTTCCCGAGCATATTCTAACTTCTATTTTTTCCATATATTCCCCTTAACAAACATCCAATAAAATTATTTTATCATATTTTTAAATATATCTTACATCTACTTTTTTAGTATATTTCTCTTCTAAAATTTCAACTATTCTTTTAACAACATTTCTTCTTATTTCAATTTCTACAGGCATATTAGGATTATAATGAGCCTGATTTAATTTAACTCCAACCATAAATTTAATTTCATCACTATCTAAAAGAAAATTAATTAATTTACCTGCAGCATCATTTCCAACAATACCTTTCTCTAAATACTCTAAAGTTTTCGTCAATGTAAGAATACCTTCTGTAATTAAATCAACACCTTTCATATACGAAATTCCCGGGAGTTTACCTACATTTAGGTTTCTGTCTGTTTCTATTTCCAAGTTTAATTCTCTTGCTATAAGATTCGCTGTTGTTCCTCCTGCAATTGCTTTTTTACCGTTAAAACTATAAAAACTTTTAGCATATAAGGCATCTTGTTCCATGTCATATGGAGGACCTGTAAATACTATAGATTTTCTTGGTTCTCTAAAATAGAAACATACTACAGAGGTATCATCCTTCAACTTGTGATCGGGTTCTATTAATTCAATCTGCCTGATAATATACTTTGTTAGTTCATCTGAAGATATAAATGGTTTCTCTTTTAATTTATTTTGTACTATCTCTATTAGACCTTCTCTTCTAACACCTAATCTTAATTCTTTAGTTCCTAATGCGGCTTGAGTTACTCCATCAGAACAAAAAATTATTCTATCATCCTTTTCTAACTTTATATGATATAAATGCATATGACGATTTGGAAATGTTTTTGAAGTAATTATTCTTTCTTCCGGATTGAGAATTTGATTATTCCTAATCCATAAGAACTGTGGATTACCCTCTTCAACTATTTTTGCATTACCTTCTTCATCACAGTCTATTGCTGAAAATGTAGAATAGCTGATTTTTCTTACTTTACATACAGGTAAGGAATTCATAATCGTTTCACAGGCTACTTTAATATCAGATTGAGCTTCTATAAACTTCAAAAGCATAGTAGCAGTCATACTTGCTAAAATATTTGCTTTTATTCCGCTTCCTAATCCATCTGACAATATACCTATAACTCGACCATTATCCTTATATCTTTTTGAAATAAAATAATCGCCATAAGCATTCTGATTATATTTTTTTTCTTGACTGCATCCTACATCTATGAACATTATTTTTCCTCTTCAGTATTACTTTCATAGTCTTTTGCTATTGAATCCAATAATACTTCAGTTTCAACCATATGTTCGCCTAAAAGACAAGCTATTTCTTGTACAGTTGCTATATTTTTGGCAATTACATCCCTTGCTTTCTTTGCTATCTTTTCTCTATCCATTTCAGATTTCGTGACATCTGTTATTACTGCACCGGCTATTTCACCAGCTTCTATTGTAAATGCACTTATATCATATAATTTATCATTTATTGCATAATGTTCTTTGTGTATATCTTGTCCTGAACGCAATGCGATCTTTAATATATCACCAAATGGAACAATTCTTTCAATTGCAGCACCTTTTAGACCTTCTTCTCTTGATGAAAAAACATCATACATATCGGAACAAAACATCTTTAGAAAAGCATCATTAGTTTCTAATATATTATAATCTTTATCTACCATAACAACAGCTGCCGGCATACATCTAACCAATGCTGCTGCTTTTCTTACTGCTATTTTTCGCATATAAGATACACACATAGAGGTTTCTGCATCTCCTGCTATCAAAGCATTTACAAAATCACGACACGTGGAATACCCACATCCGCTACAATTTAATTCATCTTCCTGTGAATGTTTACTTATTCTTTTTAAAGCTTCATCTATTTGTTCTATAGTATATTTACGTTTTTCAACAGGTTGGGGTTTATAATTTTCACTTACTACAACTTCAGGCTCTGTTGGAACTTTATCTCGGTATTTTGTTGTCGTTAAAACATCAGACGTTACTGCAATAATACCTCTTTCTGTTGATAGACAAGGACCATTTACACATCCACCTTCACAACCCAATGCTTCAATAAATATTTTTCTTGTTAGCTTATCTTCTTCTATACCATCTAATGCTTTATCAAAATTATTTATCGAACTTATGCTTATCAAAGAAACTTTATTCTCATCTATCCCGACTTTTCGAATTGTTTCATTCATCCCCCCTTCAATAGGATAAAGTGATCCTTCATATGCTCCTTTCGGTACAAACTCAGATCCTTCAATTTCTTCAATATCATGAAGATTTATATCTTCATCTTTTAACCAAAGATTTAATTCTTCAAATGTCAAAGAGGCGTTAATTAATTCTTGATGGGAATCTGACTCTTTCTTCTTTGCTATACAAGGTCCAATAAATACAACTGCAATATCGTCCCCAAATGTTTTCTTAAGCAAACCTGCATGAGTCAATGCTGGAGAAACAATAGGTACAATATTTTTGGCAAATTTTGGCTTATACATTCTTATATAATCAACAATAACAGGACAAGCACTTGATATTAGCATTTCATTTTTATCAGATGAATTTATAATTTTTGCACACTCTATAGATACTTCCTGTGCACCTAATGCTGTTTCACTAACTCCTTCAAAGCCTAATTTTTTTAACGCTGAAATAATTTTTTCTTTTTTTACATTGTATACTCCAACCCAACTTGGTGCTAAAGAAACATATACTTTTTTATTCTGCAAAAACAATTTTTTTACTTTATCTATATCATTTCTGACTCTTTTAGCACCTGATGGACATACCATTACACAATGACCACAAGCAACACATCTTTCTCCTATCACATAGGCACTGTTATCTTGTATTTTTATTGCCTTTACATGACATTCTCTAATACATTTATAACAATCATGACATTCATTTTTTAATGTATATACAGGATATATGTTATTCAATTTTTATTTCCTTAATATCTCTATAATTTTTTCAGGTGTCATCTCATAATAAATTGTACCATCTATTTCAATATTTGGCCCTTTTTCGCAAAGATTTTTACATCGCTCACCATATATTTCTATTTCAGCATTTAAATTATTTTTCTTTATATAATCCTCTATAAATCTTAGATTATCTGCATTCCCTCTAGCAAAGCAAGCACTGCCCATACATATTTTTATTTCTTTTACCATTAATTATCCTCTACTCCATGATTTACCGTGAACTGCAAAAAATTCCCTATTAAATTTTCATTCCAAACTTGAACATTATTGGGAACCGATAATACACAAGGTGTGAAATTCCATATATATCTAATTCCTGCCTTTACAATATAATCTGTAACTTCTTGTGCATTTTTCCGCGGTACTGTCAAAATTACAATCTTTGCATCATTTTTTTCTGCTATCTTTGGAAAATCTTTTAAATGAAACACATTCTTTCCATTTATATTTGTACCAACCTTTTCGGGGCTATTATCAAATAATGCATAAATATTAAAACCATATGCTTCAAAATTATCATATTTTGCTAATGCCATACCTAAATTACCAGCACCAACTATAAATGCCGTTTTTACTTTTTTAAATTTTAGTGTTTCTTCTATCAATAGTTTCAGTTCTTTTACTTTATATCCTACTTTACACTTTCCTTTATAATTTAAAAGACCAATATCTTTTCGAACCTGAGTATTATCAACATGTAATAACTCTGCTATTTGAGGACTTGAAATATACTCAATATTTTTTTCTATGTAATCAGTCAAAATACTATGATATAAAGTTAACCTATTTATTACTTTATCAGGAAGATTCTTCTCCATCTCATAACCTTTTATGAATTAAACTCATTTATAATAAATTATATAAAAAAAACAAGTTTATAAAATAAAAAGAGGAACGCATTTCTACGTTCCTCTTTTAGTTTTTTCTACTATACTACACCATTATAAGCATCAATATAGATTTTCTTAATATCTTCCATTAATGGATATACTGGATTTGCACCTGTACATTGGTCATCATATGCTAATTCAACAAGTTCATCTAAGTTATCCATAAATGTCTTTTCATCTACTCCGAAGTCTTTAATTGAATTTGGAAGATTTACTGCTTTCATTAGTTTATCAACTGCTTCTAACAACAATTGAACTTTTTCATCATCATTCTTACCACCCAAACCAAGTTCGTCTGCAATTTGACCGTATTTTGTTTTTGCACAAGGGAACTTGTATTGTGGGAATATAGCTTGCTTTTTAGGCGCATCAGATGAATTGTATTTAATTATTTGTCTGATTAATAAAGCATTAGCTACACCGTGAGGAACATGATACATTGCACCAAGTTTATGTGCCATTGAGTGACATAATCCTAAGAATGAATTAGCAAATGCCATACCAGCAATAGTTGCTGCATAATGCATTTTTTCTCTTGCCATTGGATCATTGGAACCTTCATTATATGAACGTTCTAAGTATCTGAATACCAATTTTGTTGCTTCTAAAGCATTGGAATTTGTAAAGTTTGTAGCCATACAAGAAACATATGCTTCAATTGCGTGAACTAATGCGTCGATACCAGAAGCAGATGTCAAACCTTTTGGCATTCCATCAACAAAGTTTGGATCAACTATTGCCATATTAGGTGTTAGTGCATAATCTGCTATTGCATATTTTACTTGGGTTTCATCATCAGTAATAATTGCAAATGGTGTTACTTCTGAACCTGTACCTGAAGTTGTTGGAATAGCTACCATCATCGCTTTTTTACCTAACTCTGGTATAGCACATATTCTTTTTCTGATATCCATAAATCTCATTGAAATATCTTCAAAGTTTGTATCAGGTTGCTCATACATTAACCACATGATTTTAGCAGCATCCATTGGTGAACCACCACCTAATGCAATAATTACATCAGGTTCAAAAGGTCTTAAAATTGAAAGTGCTTGGTTGATTGTTGATAATGTAGGATCCGGTTTTACATCAAAGAATACTTCATGTTCAACACCTATTTCATCTAAAACCTTTGTAATACTATCTACAGCGCCAGAATTAAACAAGAATCTGTCTGTTACTATAAATGCACGTTTTTTACCAGCTAATTCACGAAGAGCCAAGTCTATAGCACCTCTCTTGAAGTATACTTTTGAAGGAACTTTAAACCATAACATATTTTCTCTCCTTTCAGCAACTGTTTTGTAGTTCAATAAGTTTTCAACTCCAATATTTCCGGATATTGCATTTTTACCCCAAGAACCACAACCAAGTGAAAGAGATGGTTCTAATTTAAAGTTATATAAATCACCAATACCACCTTGTGATGAAGGAGAGTTAATTAAAATTCTACAAGCAGGCATTTTTTCTGCATATTGATCTATTCTTGTTTTAGATCTTTCATCTGTATATAAAACAGCTGTATGACCGGCACCACCTTTTATAACAAGTTCATATGCCATTTCTGATGCTTGTTCAAAGTTTTTTGCTCTGTACATTGTAAGAATTGGAGATAACTTTTCTCTTGAGAATGGATCTTCCCAATCTACTGCAGGTCTTTCTACTAATAATATTTTTGCATTATCAGGTGTCTTAAATCCTGCAAGTTCCGCTATTTTATGTGCAGGTTGACCTACTATTGAAGGATGGGCTGTTCCACGTTTTGGATCGATAAACGGCAAGTCTACCATTTTCTTTTGTTCTGCCTTATTTACAAGATAAGCTCCTCTATATTCAAATTCTTTTTTTACTTCTTCATAAACACTATCAACAACTACTACAGATTGTTCTGAAGCACAAATCATACCATTATCAAATGTCTTTGACATTAATATTGAAGAAACAGCCATTTTTATATCAGCAGTTTCATCTATAACGGCAGATGTATTACCAGGACCTACTCCTAATGCTGGATTTCCTGATGAATATGCGGCTTTAACCATGCCTGGACCACCTGTTGCAACAATACAAGAAATTGATGGGTGATGCATTAATGCACTTGAAAGTTCTATAGATGGAACATCAATCCATCCGATAATATCTTCCGGTGCTCCTGCTTTAACAGCTGCTTCTAGTACTAATTTTGCTGCAGCAATTGTACATTTTGTTGCTCTTGGGTGTGGTGAAAATATTATAGCATTTCTTGTTTTTAATGCTATTAATGATTTAAAAATAGCTGTTGATGTTGGGTTTGTTGTAGGAATAATACCAGCAATTACACCTAAAGGTTCAGCTACTATTTTAATACCATTTGCTTTATCTTCTTTTATAATTCCACATGTTTTTGCATTTTTATGTTTATTGTATATGTATTCAGAAGCAAAGTGATTTTTAATAATCTTATCTTCTAATACACCCATGCCTGTTTCTTCAACAGCCATTCTTGCAAGCGGAATTCTAGCTTTATCTGCAGCTGTAGCAGCAGCCTTAAATATAGCATCTACTTGTTCTTGAGTGAATGTTTCATAGATTTTTTGAGCTTTTTTTACTTTAGAAATAAGAACTTCCAATTGATCAAGTGTTTCAACAACATCTGATTTGTTCAATGCTTTTTCCAAAGATTCAACCGTCTTCTTACTTTTTGTTGTCATAATGTTTCAAGTCCTTTCGTGATTAAAATCTCTATTTATAATAGACCATAAATATAAATGAATGTCAATCAAATTCGGTATTAAGATAATATAAAGAAGAAAGAGGTAGCGATATAGCTACCTCTTTCTCTTCTATAAAGACTATAATTTATACTTGCTTATCTGCTTCTTCTCTTGTCATTGGACCTTTCTGTCTTAAAATATTGGCAAAATAGTCCAATTTATCAGTAATTGAAGATCTTCTTCCATTTTGCTTTGCTTTTATTGCTTTACTTAGAGCATCTGCACTATTCAAACCTTTGCCTTGCGATAAATTTTCGAAATATTCACGTTCATAGTCTTGTGAAGCTCTATATGACCAGTTACCTTCAGTTGTATTTGGAACATTTATTCTTCTTCTTGAACCTAACATATCAGGGAGTGTTGCAAATTGATTCTTAGTTGTAAATAACTCTGCAAAAATTGCCTTTGAAAGCGCTTCTTGAGAATGTTCCAATTCTTGCTTATTCAAATGCAAATCTTTTGATAAATAGCCGGCACGTTCTTTACCATTTTCAACTTGCTCTAGCAAACTATAATCATCATGAGTTCCAGGTCCGATTGTATAATCTCCCGGTTTCATATTTTGATACTTATTATCGCCTTTTGATTCATAATATTTTACACGACCCCATTTGTCGCCCCCATATCTTGTAATATGAATTAAAGTAGTACCTAAGTTCTTAACTGCATCTAAAGAATCATAAGAATTCCCACCCAACAATTCAAGAAGAATTCTATCATGAGGCACATGATTTTCATCAGCTGCCTTTAAAACAATATCTTTTATAATATGTTGACCATTTTTTGCGACTTTTGGCTGATGATCCAGTTTTCTACCTAGCTTATTACCATTGGAGTCAAATACATCTTTACCTTGATTTTGCCAAGGTTCACAAATAATAGGATTTATCAATTGCCAAGCGGCATCAATTCTGACACCGTCATATCTTTTAAAGAATAAATTAAATTTATTATAAAGTAATTCACCTGCTTCTCCATCAATTTTGTCAAAATTAATAGCAGGTGACCAACAAGAATAATTTCCGTCACCTATATCACATCCAAATTCATAGTTTGGATAAAATGCTGATTTGTGTGTCCAAAAATCTTTTTGTGAAAATCCTATCTGGCAATCTCCATATATACTAATACCTTGCTTATTAAAATTAGCTTTTGATTCTTTTTGTTGTTTATCGGCTATAAATTGAACAAATTTCTCAAATTCTACAACATTTGTACCATCTTCTTCTCTAACTTGTTTTAATTCCGTAATTCTTGCTTTATCTCCATCTTTTGTTGCAAATATATTTTGATCTCGATGGTTCCAAATTCTTATATCTCTAGATCCATTTGCAACTGCAGTTGCTTCATACAATGCATCTCGTTCTACCCAATAACTGTTTTCTTTTTCAAATTTCTTGAACTCTTTTTTTAATGGTGAAGATTCTTCAAGTTGTTCAAAACGTTCAAATGCTCTTTTCAACATTGCTCTTTGACCATCTTCTGCAAAAACATTATCATAATTTACTGAATCATGATTTGATACCCTTTTCATATATGGAGAATTCAAATCTTCTGTTGTTAAAAGATTCCCATAAGACTTTTCATTTAATTTGTTTAAATCAATAATATGCATACCAAGAGAAAATCCGGTACCTGAATATGGAGAACGAACAAAATTAGATATTTCTCCTTGTGGTTGTAACTGAATTGAATTTATACCACACATAGTTTTCAATAAACCGGCTAAGTTCTGAGCTTCTGGAGAAAAACTTGTTCCTATTCCTGTATCATTTTGTGCAGATGGAAAACTAAAATCAAATATTGTTGCCGTAGTTTTATCAATACCTAATTCTTTTCTTGCTTGACTTTGTACTTTCTCAAATTCCTTAGTTTCTTTTTTGTTTAATGCTCTACCAAAAGACGATGTATTTTGTATTGCAGAAATTCTCATACACATTCTCCTAATAATATATAATATAAAGACCTGATTATATAATACCTGTAAAAAAAAAATTTGCTAGTTTTTTACAATTTAAAAATTGAATTACTTATTTTCTTATATTTACATATAAAATAAGATTGCAATCAACTTAACAAAAAAGTTAAAATATGTTATCTTTTCTCATAGTTACTTATCTGGAGGAACAATGGAAAAATCGCAATGGAGTTCTCATGTCAGTTTTATTATTGCGACTGTCGGAAGTGCCGTAGGCCTCGGTAATATCTGGCGTTTCCCTTATATTATGGGTAAAAACGGAGGTGCTATTTTCTTAATAACTTACTTGTTATTAATTGCTTTTATTTGCATTATTCCATTATTATGTGAATTATTTATTGGTAAAATATACAAAAAAGATACCGTTTCAGCATTTGCAAAAATAAACCCAAGATTTAAATGGTTTGGATGGTTATGCATAATAACTGTTATCTTAATTCCTTGCTTTTATTTTGTTGTTGGCGGATGGATTTTAAATTATATATGGATATTTCTTACAAATAGTATTCCTGGAAATTTTGCACTATATTTTTCTTCTTTCAGTTCCCAAATAACAATACCTTGTTTTCTTTCAATATTATTCTTATTAATGACAGCAATATTTCCATATAGAGGTGTAAATAAAGGAATTGAAAAGGCGAATAATATAATGATGCCTATTTTTGCTTTAATGTTAATTATTATGGCTATATATGCAATAACACTGCCCGGTGCAAAAGAAGGTTTAACTTTTATGTTTAAACCTGATTTTTCTCAATTTGATTCAAAAATGGTTCTTACTGCTTTAGGTCAAGCTCTTTTTACTTTAAGTATCGGAATGGGTGCAATAATAACTTATGGCAGCTATATGAAAAAAGATACTAATATTATTAAATCTGCATATACTTTAATATTTTTTGATACATTAATAGCTGTTATTGCTGGTATTATGATATTCCCTATAGTATTTTCTTTCGGTGTAACACCATCTGCCGGAGCAACTTTAGTATTTATATCATTACCGGAAATGTTTGCGAAGTTACCATTTCCTTCTATAACAGGCTTAATATTTTTTATTCTTTTATTCTTTGCCGCAATAACTTCAGGTATCAGCATTATGGAAACTGCGGTTGCTTCTTTTATCAATCAATTTAAAATATCAAGGCAAAAGGCAACTATTATTTTAAGTATTATTATAGGAACAATAACTATTCCGTCTACACTTTCATTTGGTCTTCTAAGTGATTTTAACTTGGGCGGAAGAAACTTTTTTGACTTCTTAGACTATACAACTTCTAATATTTTACTGCCTTTTAATACCTTATTAATTTGTTTAATATCAGGATGGTGCATAAAAGGACTTTGGAAAAACGAAATCGGGGAAAACCTTTTTGGCTATTCATTCAATATTTTATTAAAATTTATTGTTCCTGTAATTTTAATATATGTTATTCTTAGTGGTTCATAAAAATAAGAGGCGATTGAAACTCGCCTCTTTATACTTATTTTTTTAATATTTCAGGATGATTTGAATTAGACAAAACTATTTCTCTATATTCATTTTTATCTATATCAACTCCCATATTTTTGATATTTATTTGAAATTTTTTCCTTTTCTTTTGTATTTTATTTTTTTCGTCCATAAAGATTTCCTAACGACAAATTAATTTTGAATTTCTATATTTATCAATACTATCATAAGTCAATTTATCATCATTCATATAATATTTCAATGCTTCTAAATACGCTTTTGCAGTATCTAGAACAGTAAAGCATGGTGTTGAATACATCTCAGCGATTGTCCTAATTAAAAAGCCTCTGTCTTCACTTCCATACCTTGCAGAATTATTATTTGTTGTCGGTGTATTTATGATAAAACAAAGTTCTTTATTTTTCATATTTCTTTGTATTTTTTGAATATCAAACTTCTCAATCTCTTTTGATTCTATATTATGAAGTTTCAAAAATTTATGAGTACCTGTTGTTGCAACTAAGTTATAACCTAAATCAACAAGTGTTTTTGCTACTTCTACACTATCTTTCTTATAATGATCATTAATCGAGATTAATACATTACCTCTTTCCTTTGAAAGTTTATATCCGGCAGCTAAAAATCCTTTAACTAATGCCCTTTCATAGTTAGTATCAACCCCCAATACTTCACCTGTTGACTTCATTTCAGGTGCTAAAGCCGGGTCTATCCTGTTTAATTTTTGGAATGAGAATATTGGTATTTTGGCACATACAAGATTTGTAGTATCTACTAATCCCGGTTTATAACCTTGTTCTATAATAGATTTACCCATAATTGCATCAATCGCTATTTTTACCATCGGGATTCCAGTAACTTTACTTAAAATAGGAACTGTTCTTGATGCTCGAGGATTTACCTCTATTATATATGCTATATTATCCTTCAGAACGAATTGAATATTCATTAAACCTTTCACTTTAAGGGCTTTCGCTATTTTTTCTGTATAATCCACCAAGTTTTTAATAACTTCTTCAGATATTGTTCTTGTTGGATATAATGCTATAGAGTCACCTGAATGTATTCCTGCTCTTTCTATGTGTTCAGTAATTGCAGGAATCAATACATTTTCACCATCTGAAATTGCATCAAGTTCAAGTTCTGTACCTTCAATATATTGATCGATTAGAATAGGATGCTCATCTGAGAATTTCAATGCCCCTTCAATATATGAAATAAGTTCATCTTTATTATAAACAACCTGCATACCTCTTCCTCCGATTACATAAGATGGTCTTACCAAAAGAGGATAACCAAGTGTTTTTGCAACTTCTAATGCTTCTGATTGTTTTTTTATAGCAAATCCTTTTGGTTGAGGAATGTTCAATTCTCTCAATAATTGTTCAAATAATTTCCTATCTTCTGCAATATTAATTGAATCTAATGATGTACCAAGAATTTTAACACCTCTTGCATGGAGTTTTGGAGCTAAATTAATGGCTGTTTGTCCTCCAAATTGAACCATTACGCCTTCGGGATTTTCTTTTTCTATTATATTCATTATGTTTTCAATATGCATTGGTTCAAAATACAATTTATCTGCAACATCAAAATCTGTTGAAAGCGTTTCCGGATTGGAGTTGACTATTAATGACTTATAATTATGATTTCTTACTTCCCAGGCTGCATGTACAGAACAATAGTCAAATTCTATACCTTGACCTATTCTTATCGGACCTGAACCTAAAATTAAAATTTTCTTATCTTCACTATTTGAATTACTCTCGTCAAATTCATTATATGTTGAATAATAATATGGAGTATAAGCTTTAAATTCAGCAGCACAAGTATCAACAATTTTAAATGAAGCACTTATTGAATTTTCTTTTCTCATTTTTTCTATATCAGACAATGAATTTTGAGTATACTTGGCTATTTCTTCATCTAGAAAGCCTTTTTCTTTTGCTTCTAAATACAAATCTGGAGTTAGAGTTTCACTTTTTAATCTGTTTTCAAAATCAACAAGACCCTTAATTTTGTATATAAACCATTTATCTATCTTTGTTATTTTGTTTATTTCATCAACACTAATACCACGATTTATAGCTTCCGCCACTCTAAAAATTCTTCTGTCATCTTGTACATGTAAAAGTGCTTTTAATTCTTCTTCACTACATTCAATATGACGACCTCTTAATAAACCTGTATATTTAGATTCAATTGAAGTTATAGCTTTTTTAAATGAACTTTCAAATGTTCTTCCAATTGCCATTACTTCCCCAGTAGCTTTCATTTTTGTACCAAGAATTCTATCGCCGTGTTTAAATTTATCAAATGGCCATTTAGGTATTTTAGTTACAACATAATCGATTGCAGGTTCAAATGCAGCGACGGTTTTCTTTGTAATTGAATTTGGTATTTCATGCAGATTATATCCGACTGCTATTTTTGTTGTTATTTTAGCAATAGGGTATCCTGTTGCTTTAGAGGCTAAAGCAGATGAACGGCTCACTCTTGGATTAACTTCTATTACATAATATTGATTACTTACGGTATCTAAAGCAAATTGAACGTTACATCCGCCTTCTATCTTTAAAGCTCTAATGATTTTTAATGCTGCACTTCTTAACATTTGACATTCTTTATTTGTTAAGGTCTGTGTTGGTGCAACTACAAAACTGTCTCCTGTATGAATACCAATAGGGTCAATGTTTTCCATATTGCATATCGCAATACTCGTATTATTTGCATCTCTAATTACTTCATATTCAATTTCTTTATATCCCGCAATACTTTTTTCTACTAGTACCTGTGAAATAGGGCTTAAAGATAAACCTGTATACACAATCTCTTCATACTCACCATAGTTATTTGCAATACCTCCACCTGTACCACCAAGGGTATATGCCGGTCTTACAATAATTGGGAAACCTATCTTTTGTGCAAATTTCTTTGCTTCTTCAAAACTTGAAACAATGTCACTTTCAGGTATTGGTTCACCTATTTCCAGCATAAGATTCTTAAATAACTCTCTATCTTCTGCTTTTTTTATTGATTCTATTTTTGTTCCTAAAAGTTCTACATTGTATTTTTCTAAAATACCAGTTTCATACAAACTTACTGCTAAATTTAAACCCGTTTGGCCGCCTAAAGTTGCTATAATACCATTTGGTCTTTCTTTTTCTATTATATAAGTTAACGATTCTACAGTTAAAGGTTCTATATAAACTTTATCTGCAATATTTTCATCAGTCATAATCGTTGCAGGGTTTGAATTTACAAGAACCACTTCAATCTTTTCTTCTTTTAGTGCTCTACAGGCTTGAACACCTGCATAATCAAACTCTGCAGCCTGACCTATAACTATAGGACCGGAACCGATTACTAAAACTTTTTTTATTTTTGTATTTATAGGCATTTCTATCTCTTTCTATAATTTCAAGTACTTTCTCAAACTTTCATACTGCTGTACAAAAAGCTTTTTCTCTTTCTCTACCTTTTCGATCCAGCTTGATATAACTTTATTTGCATCATATGGACCTGCTGTTAATTCAGGATGGAATTGAACCGTATTTATCTTATATTTTTCACAACTAATTCCTTCTATAGTATTATCATTTAAGTTTATGAATATTGTTTTTACATCAGCAGGAAGAGAATTAGACTCAACAGCATAACTATGATTCTGAGCAGTAATAAATATTTCATTTGTTTCCATATTCATTACAGGATGATTTCCGCCTCTGTGACCGTATTTAAGTTTATATGTTTTTGCTCCTAATGCCAGTGATATTATTTGATGTCCAAGACAAATTCCAAATAAAGGTAATTTACCTAATAATTCTTTTGCCGTTTCTATAGCTTGTTTTGCGTCTTCCGGATTCCCAGGTCCATTTGAGATAAGTGCAGCATCAGGATTTTCATTTAGAATATCTTCAGCTTTTGCATCTGCTGGGAAAACCGTAATATCACAATTTAAAGCTTTGAAGTTTTCAAGTATACTCTTTTTTATACCCATATCTATAATTGCAAGCTTTATTCGCGTTCCTGAATATTTTTCTAATTTATAAGTAGTTACTTCCATTGTAATATCTTTACTTATTTTGTATTCTTTCATCTTTTCTTTTATTTCAGGAGTAATATCACCTGTTGTTATAGCACAATTCATTGCACCATAATTCCTTATGATTTGAGTAAGATGTCTTGTATCTATTCCTTTTAAGCCTACTATATTATTTTGTTTTAAATATTCTGACAAAGGTAATGCGCTTTTATAATGTGATTCATGTTCACACATATTCTTTACAATAAAACCTTTAGCGTGAATTCTTCCTGATTCAAAATCATCTTTATTAATTCCGTAATTACCTATTTCAGGATATGTCATAACTATTGTTTGACCGGCATAAGAAGGGTCTGTAAGTATTTCTTGATAACCTACCATTGATGTATTAAATACAATCTCGCCATATGAAGTTCCATCTGCACCAATTGATTCACCCTCAAAAATCATGCCGTTTTCAAGAATTAATTTACCTTTTGAAACCGCATAAGATTTATTTTGAGTAAGCATTGCATTTTCAATTTCTTCGTATATCATTTGAATTGCTTTAACTCTATCTTCTGCACTTGTAACGGCCCTTCCTATAACCAAATAATCAGCACCTTCTTTTATTGCAATACTTGGTGTAGCAAGACGTTTTTGATCATTCTTATTTGACCAATCAGGTCTTATGCCGGGGCATAGAACTTTAAAGTCTTTACCGCATACCTGCTTAATTTTCTTAGCCTCCCAAACACTTGCAACAACACCATCCAAACCTGCATTTTTTGCCATCAAAGCCAAATGAATAGCATATTCATTCGGTTTATAAGGAACTTTAAGTTCTTTTTGCAAACTTTCTTCACTTATACTCGTCAAAACAGTAACACCAAGTATCATAGGATTTTCTTTACCAAGTTCTTTTGCTGTTTTTCTTGCTGATTCTTGAGCCATTCTCATCATTTCTTCGCCACCTGTTGTATGAAGATTAAAAAATGAGGCACCGTTTCTGATTATATTTTCTGATGCTTTTGCCACAGTATTCGGTATATCATGGAGCTTAACATCAAAGAAGAACTTTATATTTTGTTCTTTCATAAAGTTAAAAATTTCATAGCCGTTACCTGTATACATCTGCAAGCCGACTTTAAATATACCAACATAATCTTTAAGCTCAGTAATTAATTGTTTTGCTTGTTCTGGTGTATCAACATCTAACGCAAGTACTATTTTTTCTTTAATTTCTGGTCTGATTTGCATTTTTATTTATCCTATATTAATTATTTTACCTTTTATTATTGTCATTTTAGGTTTACCTTTTAATTTATAACCGTCAAATGGAGAAATTCGGCATTTTGATTTAAATTTTGAAGCTTCAACAACCCACTCTTCATTCAAATCAATTACCGTCATATTAGCTTCTTTCCCAACTTCTATAGAACCTTGGTTTGGAATATTTAAAATAGAAGCAGGTAAATATGTTAATTTTTTAATTGCGTCCATTAAACTCAATTTCCCTGTATGAACAAGATAAGTAAGTGTAATGCCAAGAGCTGTTTCAAATCCAGCAAGTCCCATTGGAGCCATTTGGATAGGAAGTTGTTTTTCATGAACAGTATGTGGAGCATGATCTGTAGCTATTAAATCTATTGTTCCATCCTGAAGTCCTGTTATTACAGCTTCTAAATCTTCTTTTGTTCTTAATGGCGGATTAACTTTGTATTTTGCATCATAATCAACTATATCATCTTCAGTCAAACTAAAATAATGAGGAGCCGTTTCTGCCGTTACATTCAAGCCTTCTTTTTTTGCTTGTCTAATAAGTTCAATTGAGCGTTTTGTTGATATATGTGCAAAATGATATTTCCCATTTACGGCTCTTACAACTTCAAGTTCTCTGGCAACTGCCAATGACTCTGTAATATCAGGTATTCCCTTCAACCCGAGACGAGTTGATACTTTCCCTTCATTTATTACGCCTCCGGTTGCTAATGATGAATCCTCCGAATGCGAAATAATTACGGCATTATGAGAATTTACATATTTCAAAGCTTCTTTTAATAAATGCATATTTTCAACAGGCTTACCATCATCAGAAAATGCAATTGCACCATTTGAAAGAAGTTCTGAAACATTAACTATCTTCTCATTTGAAAGTCCTTTTGTAACAGCACATATAGGATGGAAGCCAATATCTGATACTTCTTTTGCCTTTATTATTGTATACATTAATGTTGTAGAATTATCGACAGGCGGATTTGTATTTGCCATAGGACAAATTGCAGTATAACCTCCATTTATAGCAGAATATATTCCTGTCTTTATTGTTTCTTTTGAATTAAAACCGGGCTCTCTAAGATGGCAATGAATATCAACAAGTCCTGGAGTTAATATTTTCCCTGTCAAATCAATAATTTCTTCACTCGAATTTGGAATAATATTAACAGCTATTTCTTTTACAATTCCATTTTCTATACGTATATCAGAAATACCTTCATAGTTTGTTTTTGGATTTATTATTTTTGCATTTTTAAGAAGCATTATTGTCCCCTTTCAATAATGTATTCAATATTGCCATTCTTACATATACACCGTTTTGAGCTTGTTCTAATATAGTTTTTCCCACTTGATTATCAAGAAGCTCGGATGAAACTTCTATATTTCTGTTTGCAGGTCCGGGGTGCATCAAAATAAAATCTTTTGCTGCATATTTTTTTAATAATTCAGTATCTATTTCATATAATCTTTTGTATTCGGAAGAATCAGGATAACCTTCTTTTTCATGTCTTTCGTTTTGAACTCTTAACACCATTACTACATTTGAACCATCAATGGCTTCTTTTACTTCATTATGATAATGAACATTAAAAGCCTGTTCATTCTCAAATTGTAAATATGTAGGAGCACATAAATGAATATCTGCTCCAAATTTAGAAAGCAGACTTATATTTGATTTTGCAACTCTGGAATGAGAAACATCACCAACTATTGTTATTTTTTTGCCTTCTACACTGCCTATTTTTTCAAGCATTGTATAATAATCAAGCAATGCTTGAGATGGATGTGCGTGAGTTCCATCTCCACCATTTACAAAATGAATAGGATACTTTACCAATCTCATTACGTTATTAATTATTCCAGATAAAGAATGCCTTATAACAACAGCATCTACCCCTAAAAAGTATAAATTTTCGATTGTATCTTTTAGACTTTCACCCTTTGAAAGTGATGAATGATTAGCATCAAAATTTATTATATTCATACCGAGTTTTTGAGCAGCTATCTCAAAACTACAGCGTGTTCTTGTTGAATTTTCGTAAAACATTAAAGAAAGCGTCTTTTTTTCAACATCAGACTTTTTTCTTCCTGTTTTAAATTCTTTTGCTAAATTTATGATATTTTCTATTTCTTCTTTAGAAATGCTTTTAATATCAATTAAATGTTTCATTATGCGTTTGCCTTTACTTCTGTTCTGCTTCCCGGTTTAACAAGTTCTATACCTTCTTTGCATAAAGGACAATCATTTGGCTCATATACAACAGGATCTATTTGCAATAATGACTTAATATTATACTCTGTTTTTCCTTTTGTTCTGTCAACAATACAACCAACTGCAACAACTTCAGGTTCATACTCTTTAATTGCTTCCATTGTTTCTTTTATAGTTCTGGCTGTTGTGATTACATCTTCTATAATTACAACTTTTTCACCTTTCTTTAGAGTATAACCTCTTCTTAATTGCATTACTCCGTCTTTTCTTTCAACAAAGAGATTACGTTTTTTCGCATTTTTTGCTGTCTCATAACCTATAATTACAGCACCTATAGCTGGAGCCACTATAGTATCAAATTCAATATCAGAAAGTTTTTCAGCAAGTCTTTTCCCTAACTCTGAAGTTATTTCAGGATATTGATACAACTTTGCACATTGAAAATAAATATCTGAATGCAACCCTGATGTAAGGCAAAAATGCCCGTGTAAAACACCTTCCGCCTGTTCTAATAAATTTAAAACTTCATTTGTCATTATGCCCTCAATTCTTTTTTTAGTTCATCTAAACTTTTAAATCCGCTTTTATTTATATATTTATCCAGTTCTTCAACAAGTCTTCCAGCTGTATCAGGATGTGTAAAATTGGATGTACCAATTTGAACTGCCTCAGCTCCCGCTACAAAAAATTCAAGAACATCATCCAATGTTTCTATTCCGCCGATTCCGATTATTGGAATATTAATCACTTTATATAAACGAGAAACCGCATTAATGGCAACAGGTTTAATTCCCTTTCCTGAATATCCGCCCTGAACTATTATCTTTTTATATTTCCCGTTTATAAATTCCAACTTTATAGAAGTACCTTTCAACGTATTTATTGCACTTACTGCGTTTGCTCCTGCTTTTTCAGCTGCGATTCCTAGTTTTTCTATAGAAGTAACATTCGGAGTCAATTTTATTATTAAAAATCCACTATAAACATCTCTTACTGCACTGACCAGTTCATATAAGGAATTTTCATCTGTTCCAAACTCTAAGCAGCCTGATTTAACGTTAGGACAAGATACATTCAGTTCAATTGCTTTAATTTTTTCATTTTCACATATTTTTGCAACTTGAACATATTCATCAATTGTAGAGCCTGCAACATTCATAATATAGTTAATATTATTTTGTTTAAGTTCAGGAATTTTTACCTCTATAAATTTTTCAATCCCAACATTTTCAAGCCCGATGGAATTTATCATGCCAGCTTCAGTTTCTGTAATTCTTATATGCTTATTCCCAGCACGAGGATATAAAGAAATAGCCTTGGTTACAACAGCACCAATCTTTGAAACATCAATGAATTCATCAAATTCATTAGCATAACCATATGTACCTGATGCACTCATTATCGGATTTTTCAATTCAAGTCCGTCAAAATTTACACTTAACTTTCCCATACTACCTCATTTCCTTTAAATACAGGACCGTCTTTGCACACAGTGGCATTTGTAATTTTACCGTCCTTTTTAATATCAATCACACAACCTCTACATACACCTATTCCGCATGCCATAACTTTTTCCATTGCTACTTGAGTTTCAATTCCGTATTTTTCACCCAATTCTGCAATTATTTTTAACACAATATGAGGACCGCAAGCATATATGACTTCAGGTTTATATTCATTGATAATTACGCCTATATAATTTAAAACACTGCCCTTTTCACCCAAAGAGCCATCATCAGTATATATTTTATCTATTTCCATACCTTTTGGTATTTCGTTTTTATTTAAAAAACCGGCTATAAAACAATTTTCTATATTTTTATTGTCTAATTTTGTCTTTAAATAAGAAATAGGAGCGGCTCCAATACCTGCTCCAACTAACAATGCTTTTTTATTATTTATATCAAATGAATTACCAAATGGACCTGCAATATCTATTTCATCACCAACCTTTAGCGACTTTATATACTTTGTACCTTTGCCTCTTTCTTTAAATAGAATACCAATTCTTCCATCATTATTTGAATAAACACTAAATGGTCTTCTCAAAGTTAAACCGTTACAATAGATTGATATAAATTGACCTGCTTCTACATAAACAGGTCTTTCACATTCAATTTCAATAAAATAAGAGCTTGAACTTACCTTTTCTATTTTATTAACTTTTGCTTTATGTATCTTTTTCATAATATTCTTTCTTATTAATTTTCAAAAAACTCAAAAAAAAAGAAAAACAGACAGTTTTTCTTTTTTCTATATTATTCAATTTTTATCAAATAATGTTTCATGTCATTTACCTTATTTTTAAGTATTATCTGACCAATAAATTTTAAAGTCAATTTAAAAACCTAACTTTTTTACATTAAGTTCTTATATCATCCTAAAATATAGTTAATTTGGGCATTTTATAAATTAATCGTTTGTAATAATTTACCATAGTAATATTTATGAAAGGAATTTATATGTTTTTACACGGTGAAATAACAAAAGATTTATCAAGAGCAAAAAAATTCTTTGAAGATATAATTTCTTATACTATAGGTCCATTTACTCTTGATGACATAATAATAAATAAAACAAACTCTATTAATATAGTTGATGTAAGAGAATATAACGACTATATAAAAGGGCATATTCCTTATGCTGTTCATATTCCATATAAAGAAATTCAAAATCATATGGAAATGCTCGAAAAAGACAAAATCACAGTAATTTATACATATTCAGACTCTTGTCCGAGAGCATATAATACAGCCTTAGCTCTCGTAGATAAACACTATCCCGCAATTACTCTAAGAGGCGGATTCAAAGAATGGAAAAAATTTGATTTAGATATAATTAAAACAGACTCACCACACTATGAAGATTCTGACGAAAAAGAAAATTAAGAATCTATCTCATAAAAACTAACCCTAAGTATATTTACTTAGGGTTTTGAGTTTATAAGAACAGCTATAGACACAAAAGTAATAATAAAAATAGAAATACAAGATAAAACAACTATAATTTTCCAGAATAAAGAAAGTTTAATTTCTTTTTTTTGAACTCTTTTTTCAGATTTATTGCTATCGACATCTTGTCTTTTTGAAGTTTTATCAAATTTATAGTCTGATTGTCTCTTTTTTTCAGCTTCATATTTTTCTTTTAAAGATGGTTTTGATTTTTTCTCAGTAATAAGCAGTTCAACATCATAGTT
>CALUUL010000023.1 GCA_944323945.1 Candidatus Gastranaerophilales bacterium | reverse complement strand
GGTAATATTAAAGAAAATTCACCTGAAGAAATTTGGAATAATGCTAATTCTCAAAAATGCAGAGCTTTAACTAAAACCTGTAAAATGTATTGTAGAATGCTTAATTGTAATTTTAAACATAATTTTGCAAACTTTAATAAAGGTTTTATACATAAATGCAAAAATAAAATTATAAAAATATTGTGCGGAAAGAACTAGTATGAGTAAACTTACAACATCTTTATTGTTAATATCTATATTCAGAAATATATTGAAAGATTCAATAATATCTTCATTTATAGGACTTTTAAATAGTATAAAGTCTAATGCTGATATAAATATAATATTAAAAACGTATTCAGAGTTTATTTCTTTGCTATATGAAAAAGAACCAAATCAAAATTTATATAATTATCTTAAAAATTTAATTTATACTGATGAAAATCTATTGTCTAAAGGTTGTAGTGACTGTATCAGTAAAAATAATCAAATTTTAGAAACTGCAAGGTATGAATTATCATTATTTGATAATTTACTTTCTTTTGATTATTTAAAAATAAAAACTTTGCTTGAAGAAAATTTTCCAGAACAAAAAGATATAATTTCTCATTTACCATCTTTTTCTTTTGCAAATAAACAAGATTTTAATTTGGATTCAATATTAGCATCTTATAAAAATTATGGATATGGTGTTTTCTCTTGTTATTCAGCATTTTCGTATACGGAAAATAAAGAGATTAAACCTGTAAAATATTTTGATGCTTTGACTTTTAACGATTTAAAGAATTATGAATATCAGAAAAGTGTAATAAAGCAAAATACAAAAGCTTTCTTAGAAGGAAAAGAAGCTAATAATATCTTACTTTATGGTGATAGAGGTTGCGGTAAATCATCTACAGTTAAAGCTTTAATAAATGAATTTTCTGATTACAACTTAAAAATCATTCAAGTTTATAAGGAGAGTTTCATTTATCTTTCTGATTTATATGAACAAATAAGAAATCTTCCTTTGAAATTTATAATTTTTGCAGATGATATTTCTTTTGAAGAAGATGATAAGAATTTTTCTTCAATTAAAGCTGTTTTAGAGGGTTCTTTATCGAATAGACCTTCAAACACAATAATATATGCTACAACAAATAGAATGCATCTAGTAAAAGAAAGTTTTACAGCAAGAGAAGGAAATGAAATTCATTATAATGATACGATTGATGAAATGGTCTCTCTTTCTGATAGATTTGGAATTATGTTGACATTTTCAATGTTGACCAAAAATGAGTATCTAAATATAGTGGAAAAAATTGCAAATGATTGCTGTGTTCCTATAAATCGAGATTTATTCAACAAAGCAGAAGAATTTGCCGCGTTAAAATCAATAAGAACACCAAGAGTTGCAAGACAATTTATTACTGATTATCTTACTAATATTTAATTGTAAATCTTTTTTAAATATATGTATTTTAAGACTATTAAACTTGTAGTATTTATGATAATTTTACTACATAAGTAATTTATTTCTGCAAAATGGGGTGTGTTTATGAAAATACAAAGTGTTTCTTCCTTTTATACTATTTCTAATTATAATTCAAATTCTAAACAAAAAGAAAAATTACAAAGTTTTTCATCTGCCCAGATTCCTTTATCAACAAAAGGGATGGATGGTGATAGATTTGTAATGAAAGGAAAAGCATCTGAATATTTTGAATTATGCCAAAATCTTTCAAATCCTAAAGTAGGATCAAAGTTTTTAATAAAATCAAAATTACCAGAATATAAAGATTTGACATTATTAATAACACCAGATAGTGCTATAAAATCAGATGATTTTTATATTGGTATTACAAAAAAAGAAGAAAAAACACCAAGTTTCAAAGGCCGTTTATATGGAAGTATAAGAGAAGAAAATGGTCAACGAGATTATAAAATGGAAAATGAATATATTCGTTTTTGGCAAGAAGGTATGCATAATGAAGTATCTCAAAAATATTTGGATGCAACATATGCACCTTTGTTAAATGATGACTATAACTTTTTCATTCCAAGTGATGGTGATGGTACAAGATATAAAGATATTACTGCGCTACAAGGTGGTATTACAAAACCTGCTTCATATATACCAGCCACTTTAAATGGTAAAAATATGTCTTTGGTTCAAACTGTAATTACAAATTATACAAAGACCGGAAAACTTGATAATTTATTTGATTTTGTTAGGGTTAAACCAGCACAAGGTAGTGCTTATGCATTTCTTGAAGGGTTAGCAAATGGTAAAATTTCAACTGAAAAACCTTTAGTATTTAGTTGGGGAGATAATTTTTCCGATGTTAATGTCTCAAAGATAATGCAAGAACACGAAAAATCTGGTGCTGCTTTTACAATTACAACGATTCCTGTCGATAAACAAAAAACAAAAAGTTTGAGTATTGTTAAACTGGATTCTTTAGATTCTAAAACTATTAATCAATTTGTGGAAAAACCACAAGATGAAGCATTTATAGATTCTTGCGTTATTTCTGAATTAGGTGATAATACGTGTTTGGCTGCTGTAGGACCTTATGTTATTTCTCCTCAAGCTTTAGAATGGATTAAATCAAAATATATTCAAAATCCTGAAAATTTTAAAAATCCTGATAAGGGTTATGATTTCTCTTCAATGATTATTGCACCAATACTTGAAGCAATAAAATCAGGCGAAATAGTTGATTCTGATTATCAACCTATGCAAATGAAACTTTCAATTATTCCTGATGATAATACTTGGTCTGATCTCGGTTCTCAAAAAGATTTCTCATCAGCTATGAAGTCTATAAAAAATGGTAAATACATAGGCATGCCATTAGAAGTTTTGACTTCAATTAAAAAGAATGTTGATGAACAAGGAAATATTACCTTTAACTCGAAATCAAGAACTTTATTTGATTCAATGCTTAAACAATTAAATCTGGAAGCTAAAAATGTTATTGCTTATTGCAATGAATAAGGTTTAAGCTATAATAAATCATATGAATATCAATGATGCAAAAAGGATTGTTTTTAAGTTTGGAACTAATGTTCTGAGAAATGATGATAAAGAAATTTCTTTATCACGTGTATATTCTTTTATTGAAGAAATTTCTAAATTACATAGACAAGGAAAAGAAATAATTGTTGTTACATCAGGTGCTGTTGGTTTGGGTTCAAAAAAACTAAATGTTGATTCAAGTGAAAGTTTATCAATAAAACAGGCATGTGCGGCTGTTGGTCAATGTCAATTAATGTCTATTTATGAAGATGGTTTTGGAAAATATTCAATTAATACTGCTCAAGTTTTATTAACTGAAGATGATTTTACTAACAGAATAAAATATTTAAGTTTGAGTAATGTTTTAAATACTTTGCTTGAACTTAAAGTTATACCGATTATTAATCAAAATGATACTGTATCTACATCTGAATTAGAGCCAATATATGGTGTAAGTTTTTCTGATAATGATAAATTGTCAGCACTCGTAGCTAGTAAGTTAGATGCGGATTTATTAGTAATATTATCTGATATAAATGGTTTGTATGATGATAATCCGAAGGAAAATCCAAAAGCAAATTTAATAAGTGATGTAAAAGAAATCACAGAAGAAATAGAAAGTTATGCACAATCTGCTTCAAAAGGTGGACGTGGTGGAATGAAAACAAAACTTCAAGCAGCAAAAGTTGTAACTCACTCTGGTGGATGTGTAAAAATAGCTAATGGTAAAATGCCGCAAGTTATAACCAAATTATTTTCAGGTGAGAAAATAGGAACAACTTTTTACCCTGTAGAACAGCTTTCTCAAAAACGCAGGTGGATTGCTTATGCAACTAATATTAATGGGCAGATTGTAATTAATTTTGGTGCTAAAAAGGCAATTACAGAAAAGAATAAAAGCTTACTTGCTATTGGTATTTTGAAAATTAATGGTTCTTTTGATTGCGGAGATGTTGTTTCTATTGTTGATGAAAATAACGTTGAGTTTGCAAGAGGCATCGCAAATTACAATTCTGAAGACTGTAAAAAAATTATTGGTGAGCATTCTGATAATATTTTTCAAATTTTAGGTCATAAAAATTATGATGCTGTTGTAACTAAAGATAATATAGCATTATTGTAGGAGATATCAATGTCTAATGTAATAGAAATTGCTCAAAAAGCAAAAGAAGCATCAATTTTAGCATTACAATTATCTACAAAAATAAAGAATGATGCTTTGTATAAAATTGCAGATGCTATAAACATAAATAAACATGAAATTATATCTGCTAATAATCTAGATTTAGATAATGCGAAATTATTGTTAGAAAAAGGTGAAATTACTCAGTCTGCCTATAATAGATTAAAGCTTGATGAAAACAAGCTTAGAGACATGATTCAAGGTGTTAGAGATATTGCTTCTCTTGATGATCCAATAAGTAAAGTTATTTGGGAAAAAGATATAGCGCAAGGAATAAATTTAAAAAAAGTAAGTTGTCCTATAGGTGTTATTGGTGTTATTTTTGAAGCCAGACCTGATGTTATTTCTCAAATTTCTGCTTTAGCTATAAAATCATCTAATGCTGTTATATTAAAAGGTGGTTCTGAAGCAGAAAAAACAAATACAGCTATATTTAACATTATTACTTCTACACTTTTAGAAATTGATAATTTTCCTGCAAATATGATAAACCTTATATTTTCTCGTGAAGATGTAAAAAAAATGCTTGATGCAGATAAATACATTGATTTAATTATACCAAGAGGTTCAAATTCTCTTGTTAGTTTTATTAAGTCAAATACAAAAATTCCTGTGCTAGGTCACGCTGACGGTATTTGTCATATTTATGTTGATGAGTTTGCTGATATAGATAAAGCTATTCCGGTTATTGTTGATGCAAAATGCCAGTATCCTAGTGCTTGTAATTCTGTAGAGACTGTTCTTGTTCATAAAAATATAAAAGATAAATTTCTTCCTCGTCTTCTTAAATCTTTAAAAGAAAATTCTGTAGTTATTAATTCTGACGAAGAATTAAAAAATGAATATTTAAATGAAATAAGTTCTGTTGTCACTGAGTGGCATAAAGAATATGGCGAAAAAAAATTATCATTAAAAATTGTTGAAAATATTGATGATGCTATTTCACATATAAATAGATATGGATCTGGTCATACTGATTGCATTATTACAGAAAATGATTTAAATGCGGAAAAATTTATGATGTTTGTTGATTCATCCGGTGTATATAAAAATATTTCTACAAGATTTGCGGATGGTTTTAGATATGGTTTTGGCGCTGAAGTCGGTATATCAACAAATAAAACACATGCAAGAGGTCCGGTTGGTCTGGAAGGATTAACTATTTATAAATATAAATTATTTGGCAATGGTGATATTGTAAATGATTTCACTACAGGTGTTAGACAATTTTATAAATAATTTTTTACTAACAAAATTTATTTTTACAGTATTTATATAATTAGTTTAATAATGAGGGAATTTATATGATTACAAAAGTTAGTGTTTCTAATTTTTCAAAAAATGTTCTATCAACACCATCATTTGGTTTTGCAAAGTTAAATGATTTAGGACGAACTACAGCAGACTCTTTTGGCTATCAAAATAATCAATTTTTAAATGCAGATATGTTCCGCAAACAAGGTTTGTTCCATAAATCACAATTAGCTAAAGAATTAGAACGAGGTGCTGATTTTGTTGATATATGTACAACTTATGGATGTTCGAATAATTCAAAAACAAATTCAGAATTTATTGAAAATCAAATTTTATCTTCTAAATCTGATTCAGCTTTAAAAAGAGTTAATCCTGATTCAAAAAAAGAAGGATTTATGAAATTATATTTACATAATTATGATAATCCTGAATTGTCATTAAGAACAACCAGAATTTTACTAGAAAAGGTAAAAGATTCATTTTCTCCGGAAGAATATGTAAAACATATTGGTATTCTTGAAGCTGGTACAAAATTATAAAAAGAGAGAGGGGTAAACCTCTCTTTTTATAATTATTTATTTTGTATTTTCTAATATAGATATAAATAGTTCATTTATTTTATGTAATCCAAACAAGTGAAATTTTTGCTTAGAAAATGTATATGTATTATTATCATATAGTAAGTTGCCTATAAGCTCTCCATTGCATCTCAAAGTCCATATGTTATTTCCTTTTTTGTATGTATAAACTTTTCCATACTTGTAGAAATTTATTTTGTCATAAACTTGCTCCGCAAGTAATCTACCTGAAGAATTATATTCTGAATATATTCCATTTCTTATAGTAATAAATATAGGTTTTTTATAATGTTTGCATGGTTTTACTGGGATTATTTCCTCATAAATTGCAGGTATTAGAACATCACCTTTTTTTGTACTAAGTCCATATTTATCATTTTCTTTTATAAGTACATATTGAATATTGTCTACTGTATATAAATCACCATTATTTACCAATTGAGTTTCACTATTATTTACAATATCTTTTGATATTGAGGCAGTTTTTATGTTTTCTGGAATGTTTATTTCTTCAATATCATATGCCATATTGTCAATATTAGGGCTTTCTTTTTGATAAATCATTGCATTGTTATGTCTGTATTTTTTTAATTCCGGTTTTAAATTCTGAGCTAATAGATAATATCCATCATTTGAAATAACATATAAATCTTTTTCAGGTATAAGTTTTCCTGTATTCTTATAAAGTTTATATTTTCCATCATATTTTGCTGAAATGTATTCTTCGTTTTCATTATAAAATATACCAATCTTTTCATATATCGGTTTTAAAATCAAATTTGCTTCTTTGTCTATTAAGCCATATTTATTATTTTTTTTTGTTTTTAAATATTTGTTGAAAAGAATTATATCGTTATATTCTGTTAAAAAATTCGTTTTATTTTCAATATTTAAGTATCCAACTAATTTTCCTGATTTTATTTTATATTCTTTTTCATTAAATGCTTTTATTTCATTGATAATTGGTTCTATTAGTATAGAATTATTTTCTTTATCATACACTGCATATTTATTGTCAATTTTAAATATTTTTACTTTATCAGATTCAATAATAGATTCAATATTATCATAATCAATTTCATCTGCTTTATTGTCGTATGTGTTTGTTATAATTTCGTATTTATTTTTTATACTGTCATCTGCATATGAGAACTGAAATGTCCCTAAAAAACCTATTAATAATATCAATAATAAAAAATTTTTCTTCATAAATTCTCCTTTGTTAAATCTATGAGAATAATAACATTTTGATTTGCTGTTGTGCAATATTAAACAATTGTATGTATAATTTTTTTTATTTCGTCTGTAAGATCTGTATTATATTTTACATTTTTAGCAATGATTCTAGATAATTTAGATTTTTTAAATTCACCGAGATGTCTTGTTCTATAAAAATATTCAATGTTATCACACATTTTATTGTGTAAATGTAATTCCTCTTTTAAAATTGGTGATGCGGGTTTATATTCATCATTTAATGATCTTTTTATAAGATTCAAAGATAAAATATCTTCAAACTCACCTTCTTTAATTAAAATAGTCTTGTCTTTTTCTGAAATATTTTTTTCTAATGATGCACAAATTTCTTTTGCATCAGAATCAAAAAGAAATATGATTGGAATTTTAAGTTTATCTTTAACTTTTGTGTAAAGAGTTGGACTCTTACTTTTTCCTCCTGCACCTAAAATGAAAATACCTTTTTTATTGAAATCAGATTTCATTTTATTTGCAAATACAGGTAAAAGTATTTCTTCTGTGATTCCTTCTACTATTATTAATTTTTCAATAGGAAATAAAAGTGAGTATTTAGTTCTTAAATTTCTTAATTCTTCAATATCGATTTCTTTTTCATTAATAAATTCGTTATTAGCTTTTATTAAGAATTTGAGATTTATTGGGACAGTTTCATAATCTAAATTTTTTAGAATATCTGAAAAATTTAGTTTTGCGTTGATATAAGTTTTTGTTCTTTTATTTATATTTTTAAATGTTTGTTCAATAGAAATTTTTAAGGCTTTATTTGAAGATCTATTTATATTTTTAACTTCAAAAATATTTTCGACAGACTTGTTCCATATTTCCTCTACAATATTTTTGATAATTTTAGAGTCTAGTTTTTCAATGTCAACTTTTGAGAATTTTGGGTAAATAAGATTTTTGTATATTATAGAATAAAAAACTCTGCTGAAACTTTCTTCAGGAATTTTAAACCTTGATAATCTGTCTAAATTTATTATTAATTCATCAAAAGTTAATAGTTTATATTTTATATCAGACTTTTTTTCAAGTTGATTCAAAAATGACTCCAATAATATTGTTAACGATTGATATTATATCATAATGAAAATAAATAAAGACAGGCTATATATAAGCCTGTCTTTAGTATAAAAATAAAAACTATTGCTGATGTCCTGTCCAACGATGATCTATTTTAGAACCTGCTTCAGTTGCATTTAATGATGCAGTCCAAATATTTGCAGCTAATGTAATTCCACCTGCAATAAAAGCTAATGCTTTATTTGGAATCTTTTTGGCGATTTTGGCAGTTTCTTCCCCAGCTTTCTTAGCTGCAGAATTTGCTGCTTTTTGTTTTGCGTAATTAATAATTGAGCCTGTTGTATAAACTACAGAACCAGCTACAACGCCTGATGTTATTCCTTTAGCTGTTCCTTTTATATATTCGCCTGTTGATGCAAAGAACTTTTTAACATTAGCAATAAAGCCTTTTATTGACTTTATAGGTCCTTTTTTCTCTTTATTTTGTGTTGAAATTTCAACAGAATCAGCTGATGTATCTTTAACATCAGAAGAAGCAATTGCGTTTTTTACCATAATCGGCTGAACAGTCGGATTTGTAGTAGAATTTTCTTTAGACTTAGTTTGAGTTGCATATGGTATTTGAATATTACTAAAAATATCTGACATATTTACCCCACTTATTCTTTTCTAAATACTTAAAACACTTAAAACAATTTTTTTGACGCTTTTTGACAGTATATTAAATTTTATTAACTAATTCAAGCATTTCTTTTACTGCTTTATCCAAACCAACAAAAACAGCTCGCGATATAATACTGTGTCCAATATTAAGCTCGTGAATTCCTTGAATTTCAGACATTCTATAAACATTCTTATAATTAAGACCGTGTCCGGCATTAACGTTTATTCCTAATAAATGTGCAAGGGAAGCTGCTTGTTTTAATTTGATAAATTCTTCTTCTTCATTACTTTTACCAAAAGCTCTTGAATATGCTCCTGTATGTAATTCAATAAATTGTGCTCCTGTATCAGAAGCAGCACTTACTTGATTTCTATCTGGATCAATAAATAAACTTACCTGTATGCCTGCATCAATTAAAGGTTTAATAAATTTTGATATTTTCTCAGGATCAGAAGCTACATCTAATCCACCTTCTGTTGTTATTTCTTCTCTTTTTTCTGGAACTATGCAGCAAGCATCTGGTAGTAAATCCAATGCTATTTTCTGCATTTCATATGTTGCAGCCATCTCTAAATTTAGTCTGCACTTTAAATCGTTTTTAATTGAAAAAACATCAAAATCTACAATATGTCTTCTATCTTCTCTTAAATGTGTTGTAATTCCGTTAGCACCTGATTCGATACAAATTTTTGCAGCATCTATAACAGATGGTTCAATTTCGCCTCTAGCATTTCTCAATGTTGCAACGTGATCTATATTAACTCCTAATAGCATATTTTATCTCCATTCTTTTATTATTATAAATGTATTTTAAACCTTTTACAATAAAATACTTATATAAGTAAATTGAATTATCTAAAAAAGTTATTTACAATGAAAATTTTTTTGATAATATAAAGATATAGATATTCCTCAGTAGCTCAATGGCAGAGCATTCGGCTGTTAACCGAAGGGTTGTAGGTTCGAGTCCCACCTGAGGAGTTTTTCTATGTTTGGGATCTGAATCAGGTTCAAGCCCTTTTTTAATGCCGTTTTCTAGAGTTCGATTGTTGGCTAATTTTTGGGTTAAATTGTACTGATTTTCTACAATTGTTTGGAACACGGGCTTTAATATCAGGTTAAAAGTTTTATCTTTATAAGTGATTTTTTCACTTATTATTTCTAATATTTTTCTTCGTTGAATAGTATTACCCTTTAAGTAAAATTCATAAGCATTATCAGTAAAACTAAGCAGAGTGTCTGCTTGCTCATAAAACTGTTTATCTAATTTGTCAATTTCATCTAACTGAATTTTAAGTTTGTCTTTTTCAGCTTGCCACTTATCATTTTGAGTTTTCCAAAAATCATGAGTTATAGTACCGTCTAATTTGAGGATAAAAGCTTGTTCAATTCGGTTTTCTATAGTCTGTATTTGTTTTATTATATTATTTTTAACTTCTATTGAATAACCATTTTTCTTCTCATGTACTATTTTTAGTGCATTCGCTATTCTTTCTCTTATGTCTTGTTGAATGATAATCAATTTTAGAACTTCTGTAATAACTTTATCAATTTTGTTTTCACTAATATAATCTCGTTTGCAATTACCACCTTTGTTGCCTGTGCAGTGATAGTAAATATATTTACCCTTTTTAAGCTCTGCTGTTAAAAGACAGCCACAATATTCACACCTGATTAAACCTGTATAAGCAAAATCAATGTTATGTTTTCTAACTTTATTCGGGTCAATTAGTCTATCTTGAACTCTATAAAAAAGCTCTTTGCTAATAATTGCTTTGTGTTTTGCATTTTCATAAATCTTATCTTCAAATTTAAAAACTCCTGTATAAAAGATGTTTTTTAACATGAATTCAATACTTGTTTTTGGAATTCTTTTGCCTGTTTTACTTCTCAGCCCATCTTCATAAAGCTTTGTTGTTAAACTTCTTAAGGAATATATGCCACTATCATATAATTCAAATGCTCTTTTTACATAGAAAGCATATTTTTCATCAATTACAGTAGTTTTGGAACCATCTTTTCTTGAGATGTTTTTATAGCCAAGTGGTGCTTTATGAGGATATTCACCTTGTTCAGCTTTTTGTCTTAAGCCTGCAAGAGTTCTCACTCCTATAACTTTTCTTTCATATTCGGCAAAACTCATACCGATATTACGCATTAAATCGCCTTCTATTGTATTAACATTAGCCTCTGTTGCGGATAAAAGTTTAATTCCTTTGCGTTCAAACAATGGTCTTAATGCTCCATGATAATCTTCATTATTTCTTGAAATACGGTCTAATCGCCAAATGATAACTGCTTTAACTTCATTTTTCTTCTTGGCACAATATGACATTAAATCTTGTATTTCAGGTCTGTCAAGGTTTTTAGCAGATTTACCTTCATCCACAAAAATCTTTATGACATAATAGCCATTTCTTTTAGCGAATTCTTCACATTGTCTTTTCTGATTTTCAATACTAAAACCATGTTTAGCTTGTTCTTCAGATGATACTCTAGCGTAAATAACAGCTTTTTTCATTTTCTTGACCTCTAGTCTAATTTTAACTTATCTACTTTTGACTTGCAAAATTTTCATGAAGTTTTGTATCGTTAAATATTTCTTGAATTGTGCTGACATAATCAACAAGTAACTCAAAATCTCTCTCAGAGGTACTTTGAGAGCTATTTTGCAGTATATTGATTGTTATATCATCAGCTTTTAATGTTAACATTTTTATTTTTTATTTTTTATTTTTAATTAATTTTTTGTATTACAAAATTACGGCACATAAAAATGCACCCCAAAGATAACACTGGATTACCTTTGAGGTGTAATTCATGAGTAATTACATTTTATTACCTTGCGTAGCTTTAACTAAATCTTGATATGTCATAATGCCATGCTGACTAATACTGACAAAATCATTAATACCAGAAATATTAAAACACATTGAGCCAATAACTTTATCCATGTCATTGCTATATCTAGTACTATGGTTACCACTTCTATAACGTTTATGGTTTTTCGCATAGGCTGAAAACTTTTTCTCATCTATCTGCTTTGATTTATCATAAGCATAATATTTATTTATTGTACTTAAAATTAAATCTTTATGAAAGAGAAGATGAGTTTCAGGAATCCCTTCAAATTCGCTATCAACTATTTTAAAATGTTCACCAAGTTTTAACAGTCCTAATTTAGTTAAACTTATAATACCATCAAAGACTTTTTCAACAGGTGTTTTTATGTTTTCGTAGTTTGCTATTTGCTCTTTTGTATATTCAATGACCTTGTTTTCCAGCTCATCAATGCTAATATCAGCTGTTTTAAGCAATAATAATGCTCCGGTATATGCATATGCAATATTGTTAATAACACGTTTTTGCGTGTCTTGAACCTTATTTTCAAGCATTTCAAAAACTTGTTCATATAACTGAATTACATCTTCTTTTGATATTTTTAAAACTTCAGGCAGAATCAATGAAAGCTCTTTAATATTATCACTGTTGCCTTTGTCAACTTCATGATATTTAAACTTATCAGCCTTGAAAGTTTTTCCAAAAATTTCGACAATATTCAGTCTATTTACAACTTCTTGCAGATCCGGTAGAGCCTCATTAGTCGAATAGGCAAGCGGACTACAAGTATGAATATATTCTACACCTTTTCCATATGGTAGCATTCTAGTACGGGGAATTCCTTTGTATACTCCTTTAATTAGAGCTGTAAAGTTGCTTGAATTAAGAGTCTCGCCTTTTACATCATCAATACATAGGTTCATTCCGTTATAATTCGAGCTAAAATATTCATTACTTTTTGCAGTAGAACCACCTGAGGTTAATGCGTCTCTTGATAGTCCAAATATTGCAAGACCAACAGTAACAAGTGTTGATTTTCCAGTACCTGTTTCCCCATAAAGAACTAAAGTAGGGCAGCCGTAACGCTTAATAAATTCTTCGTAATATATAGCCATAATCATATGCCCTAGCACAATCAATGGTAATATAATATTTTCGCTCCAACATTTTATAAGGTTAGTTATTAACTCATTGGCGATTTGTTCCCCAGTTTTTAGGGTTTTTGCCAGCTTAGGGAGATAGTGATCAGCTTCTGCAAGCTTTATATATGAATTTTCACCTATTTTTATATAACCGTCCTCATCAATCCATGTAATTCCATTTGGTGTAGCAAGAGCATTTTCATACAATAAATTACCATTTGGAGTTACACCTGCATTTTTGTATATTATTACGTTTGAAGCGACTTTAGGTGATATGTATTCAGCTACAAAAGTTTTAAACTCGGCTTCATTCATATTAATAACAAAATCATTTAATTTATTATTTATTGACGTTTGAAATTGTTTAAAGTCTGTCTTTGAGTTTCCAGTAATTTCGATGTCTTTTTCGATTTTTCCATTATGGTTTTTTAGCGTGATAATATAATATTTTAATGGTTTTTTACCGCTTTTATCGTTATAAAAAAAAATGCATTCTTTGACATTAACAATAATAAAATTAGCTACTAACTTTATACTCAACTTACCTTTTTTCTTTGAAATTAAAAACGTTTGATTACACACCTGATACATAAACTTATTCTGATTTGTCAAATTGTAGTCTTCTGCATTATAGTTTATGTTTACTGTAGAGATAAAAGACAATGTATCAAGTAGTTTTTTATGTTCTTCATAGAAGTCAAAAATTGTCTTTTTACCTTGTACAAGCGGATTTTTACCCGCTTGTACTTTATTTTTGCTTGCGACATCAGTCATAATTACACCAACCTTTCTGATACTGCTGAATGGCAGTCTTTGCATACTTCTTGATAATTTACTGATAAATATTTACAGCTTTGAGCATGTCCGAATTGACGGGCATAATCGATTTTCTTCTGTGTTTCATCATAACTGTAACCATAATAAGGCTCGGATAGCCTGTGAATCAGTTCATCCGAATCTTTAATTTGAGCAAGAACAGTAATCATTGAATACCACATAGGCTCAGGTAAATTTTCTGCATTATCTCTGCAAAACTGCAAAAATGCACAATTATTAAACATTCTTTCAATGTTAATGTTAGTGTAAATCTTATTTTCAGAGGTATCTGTATCGTTATAAGCCATTGTCTTTGAGTTTTTAGCGGTCTTATTAATGTAATCAAGCCACGCGTGTGGTAAATCCGCTATTATAAACCTGCCACTTTTATCAATGCCATCTATAATTTCATACTGACTCCCATTAATAGCAGATGGCGATATAATAATATAGCCGTTATACTTTATATCACAGAATTTACCAATTTTCCCTTTAGGTGAAATGATTCCCTTTGCAGAATAAATCAGATGTCTGCCATTACCGCTTGCAGTTGCTTGAGTTAAAGTAAGTGGTAATTGTGCCCCAAGCTCTATTTCTAGCTGTTTTAAATCGTCCATAGCTGTAGAATTTTCATCATGATAATCAACATCAATAACAATAACTCCAGATTTTTCGCAGGCTAGACCAATATTGTAGCCAAGATTAACTATGGATTCTATATCTTGCCCAAATTTAGCATCTTTGAATCCATTACGAGTTGCAGGTATTTTTGAATTTCCCTTACAAGGAAATATGGCAAACTGTCCCCATTGCCTGTAAATGTCAACATTTGACATAAAGTCTCCTTTTCTTGTTGCTTTATACTACAGCCTCAAAACTACTCGCAACATTAAGCTGTTTAGAGGTTGCCTCAAGCAATAATCAGTAAGACTTGAAGTCTTTGTTGACTTATATTATAATTTTTAATGTAATTTATTTATGAGTCTCAGGTTATTGCTTGAGGCTTTCTTTTTATTTTTATTATAATTTCAAAAAATTCAAAAGAAAAGCTGCAAACCCCTTCACAGCAAGAATTTAACCTATTGTTTGATATCACTTTTTATCACTTTTTATCACTTTTTGTCTTTTAAAAGGGCTAAAATATTTAACAGGATTATTTTCTGCAAAAACAAAAAAACAAATATTTAAAAATTTTTTTACAAAACAGGAAACCCTTACAAGTCAAAAGTGTCATTTGTTACAAATGTTTACACTTCAGGATAAAATGTGGGTATAAAAAAATTAGTGCAAACCTTTTTCTTGCTGGTTTCCGAACTGTAATATATCAGGTCGTTAATTGCTTGACCAAAATTAAATGAATAATAAGGACTTGATGGTTCTACATAATATCCGCTTAAAAATTTTTGACCATTAATATCTTCCACAATATTCTTATTAGCTATAGGTTGTAGGCTAATTTTATCTATCTTAAATCCATTTTTTATTTTGGCAATTATATCGCATTTATATTGGCTTACTCTTTTATCATAATACTTTTCATCTACATTTTGACTTCTTGGCTCGTAACCTATTTTAGAGCAAAGCCTTTTAGGAGAAAGACCAAAAGGCTTTTTTAATTTTTCTTTTTGCGTTCTATTATTTATCAGAGCTTGAATTAAATCAATTTCTTTTTGTTCCAATTCTATAATAACTGAATAAAAAGATATAACCCTTTCATTTTTAAATATAATAAGTGGATATTGGTAACACAAGGAAATGTATTCTACCATATCTTGCAACACATTTTCTATGGGAGTATTTATCAAACAACATTTTTTCAAATTCATAGTACAATAGTATCATGAAAAATAACGCTTTCATAATATAATCAAATAAATTCTTTAGGCTTCTTTTAATAATTTATATTAAAGTGCTATCGAAAATTTATTCAGCTTTATTCTGATAACCTCTCATTAAATTATTGATTATTCAAAACATCGGATAAATATTGTTTATAGTAAGTTTTTAGTTCTGCAGGTTTTTTAATTTTTACATCACAACCCCATTTAAAAAGCTCCTGACATATTGCATAAGTTCCACCCGATGTGAATTTAACTTCTATATTGCCATTTTCAAGTAGTTTCATCTTCTGTGTCGGGTGAAAATGATAATTAAGCACATCTTCTGCAACGGCTTTATCAAATTCCAGTGTTATATTTAAAGGCTTTTCTTGATAAACCCCGAATGAATTGTTACAATAATCTATTAGAGAAAACTTTTCATCTTTTTCAAAATACTCATCTAAAATAATAAGGTTGCATACTTTATCGACTCTGTATTGCCTTAATGCATTTACATAATCGTTAAACGCAACTAAATAATATTTATCTGCTATAACTAGCCCATAAGGATTTATAGTAATTGTCTTATTTTCACCATTTATCTGATATTCAAAACATATCTTTTTAAAAGCAAGCATTGCCGTTCTTAATTTTTCTAATACTTTCATATCTGCTTTTACTCGGGAATATTGCCTTACTGCAAAACCTTCCGATTCCATTATTGCAGATACATCTGTATCAAGAGTTCTTAAATTCTTTTGGGGTGTCAAAGCCTTAATCTTAGCAACAAGTTCATCGAGCTGTTGCTTTTTATTTTCGTCATTTGATAAGCCTTTTAAGTATTCAAGATTTGCAAAATCATCTGGAGTAAATGAAATCAGCATGTTAGCCGTTCCTTTAACAAATCTCCAACGTTTTTTCTTGTCGGATGTCGGAACTTCTTCAATCTTATCTGGAAACATATCAAACAAAAGCATTTTCATGCGTTCTGCCGAACGCCTTGAACATTCAAAATGCTCTTTAATATCATCAATACATAAACCGCAATAACTGTTTTGAAACATCATTGCAAGTTCAATTATTTGTTCCGCTTTTGTTAATCTTGACATATCTTTTTACCAACTTCTATATAATAAATAATACGACACAAGTATGTCAAATTGTGTCGTACTAGAAATTGTTTGAGAAAAATTTAATAAAACCTGTCTCATCAATTTTGGCTTTTAAAAATTCTTGAATTTGTTCTGATGTTGAAAAGCTGTAATATTCATCTTCTGTAATATGTGGCACATTGTAATAACACCAAACATTTTCTTTATCATTATTTTTCAGAGAAATATTTAGCCCTTTTTCAATTTTATTGATAACTTCTTTTCTCTGAGTTTCGGTGTTATTTTTTGCAGGAACAATATTTATACAAAATGAATAATATTTTGCACCCTTTTCCAATTGCAATAAGACCAAATCCTCACCATATTTACTGTTACCATTCTGTAAATTTTTAAGACTTTTTATTACAAACATTCCATCCTTATTTAGTGAAAATAATTCATCAGCATATATTTCTTGGATATGTTCAATAATTTCCCCTGTAATATTGGAATAACTTGTAATCAAATCAATTGCTTCTTTATTTTCGCGATATATTCTCCGGCATAATTCAACAATCTCTTTATCTGTATTTCCCATAATATTCCTTTCTACCATTTTTTTATAATGTTCTATAAATATTCTAACGTCGTCACTCATATTATCAGCTCTGAAACGTAATGTTTTATCTATGGCTTTATGGACTTGTTCATAAGACATTGGAATATAATATGCTTGTGTAACCTTATCTTTTGCTCGATATAACAATTCCTTGCATTCAATGTTAGGAGCAAGATAAATATATAATTTCTTGTAGTCTTTGAATTCTTTTTCTACAATAGCAGCATATCTTTCAAGCTGGCAATCATGTTCACCTGTCCAAATTTTATTTTCGACAATACATAAGAACTTATTTTGCGGGCTAATAATCAGTAAGTCAATATTTTTATATTCTCGCCTGATTTCAACATCGTCTAGATTGAAAAATATAATATCTTTTAAGCCTAGTTTTACCTTATCATTTAATGAATATTCCTTAATTGCTGACTTTAAAAATTCTTTAAGAAAATAAGCACCAAGCTTATGACTCTCATAAGGAGCCATAATCCAACTCAAGAAATTTGAATGCCGAATCTCATTATTTTGAAGTTTTAAAGCATTAAAGATATTAAAATGCCCTGTTAAATTGTTCAGTTCTTCTAAGTCTTCCGATAACAAGAACTTTTCTAGCAGTTGTTGCTGTTTAAATGTTTCTGTCATACATCCTTCCCCTTTACGCCTGTCTTGTTCCTGCGTTTTTGCCGTTTTCATCATACAAGTGAATTGTTGAGCCTTTTTTTATACCGACTTGATTACCGTACATTCTGATATCTTCATTTCCGCTTAGTGAAATTTGCACGCCACTTGTTACAACACTTCCATTACTTTCAATAAATACATTCAGATTTCTATCATTTTGAATAAACACAGCATTTGAAGTGTAACCGATTAATGTACCTAAAAGTGCTTTTCGTGTGTTCCCACATTTTACATACACATTACTTCCATTCTGTTTTGCTTCTTTTATTGTCATAATTAGCTCCATTCTTTTTATCAACAGTTTAGCACATAACACCGTCAGAATATGGCGTAACAAAATTTATAAATAGACCACAAGTCTATACTAGACTGAGAGTATTATAGCACAATGTTATTATGACAGACGATTTATGCATAAAATTTGCAAATAATGTTAAGAAATATAGAGAATTAAAAGGCTATAATAAAGGCAAAATGTCTGAATTGGTTGGTTGCGATTTGTCGTACATTGGTAAAATTGAACGAGCTGAGAAATATCCTAACCTTAAAATGATTTTTAAAATAGCAGATGCTCTTGAAATTCCTGCTAAAGATTTATTTGATTTTGAATAATACACAATTATATTTTGTATTATTCACAGAAATTATGCGAAAAATTACCCTAATTAAATTTCAATATCATTGTAAATGCTTGTAAATATTAAGGTGTACATAGAATAATACATAATTTATAATATAAATATATTGTGTATTATTGATTATGACTGAATTTGAGGTATTTATTATGGAATTTGTACAACCAATTAGAAATTTAAAACAGATTGAAACAATCAAAAAGCTTTTAAAACAGCAAAATCTAAGAGATTATTGCTTGTTTGTTCTTGGGATTAATTCAGGCTTAAGAATAAGTGATTTGTTGAAATTACAAGTAATTGATGTAACTGAAAATGGTAAGATTAAAGATAGGATTAGGCTTCGAGAGAAAAAAACAAATAAATTTAAAGATTTTCCACTATCAGAAAAAACAAAGCAAGCAATAAAAGAATATCTAAAAACAAGAAATTATAAAGAAAATGAGCCTTTATTCATATCAAGAAAGAATAGAGGCTTTTTATTAAGACAACAAGCTTATAAAATCATTAATGATGTTGCAAAATCTGTCGGTATAAAAGAAAAGATAGGAACACATACTCTAAGAAAGACTTTTGGTTATCACGCATATAATAATGGCTACGACATAGCAATCATTCAAAAGCTATTCAATCATTCTTCGACTGCCGTAACCTTACGCTATATAGGAATCACACAAGATGAAATGGATGATGTGTATTTGGGTTTAGATTTGTAAACCTATGACCAAAATTGACATAGGTCAATGCAATAATTACAGCAAAGGAGAACCAAAATGATAGACAAAGAAATTTTAGAAAAAACATTTAAACAAATTACAGAAGAAAAAACTGATATGCTGAACACTGGTTTTAGAGATTTAGACGCTGTATTATCAGGGGTGGAAAAAGGTGTTTTAATTACTATAGGTGGACGACCTGCTATAGGCAAAACAGCATTTATGACATCTATTTTATATAATTTTTTAAAACAGAATAAAAAATGTCTGCTATTTTCTTTAGAAATGAGTACAAGTCAGTATTTAAAAAGGCTAATAGCTCATATTGGTGAAATAGGATTATTCAGCTTAAACAACCCTAATGTTTTAGATGATAAAAATAAAGAAAATATAAAAACAGCACTGGATATTATATCAAGTTGTAACCTTTCAATATTTGATGACACATACAAAATTGAAGAAATTCTTAGCAGAATTGAAACAGAAAAACCTGAATATGTTTTTATTGATTATTTACAGTTAATTGATATACCACGCAAAAAACAACGCAGTGAAGCTATTGCAAATATAATACTCGATTTAAAGAAAATTGCAAAACAAAATAATTGCATTGTTTTTATTAATTCACAACTTTCACGAGCATTAGAAAGCAGATGTGACAAACGTCCAATCCTTTCTGATTTAAAAGAAAGCGGTGATATTGAAAATATCTCGGATGTAGTTATGTTTATCTATAGAGATGAATATTATAATGCTGATGCCTTAAATAAAGGCAAAGCTGAAATAATTATTGCAAAAAACAAGATGGGAACAGTATGTACAATAGAATTGTTATTTAGAAGTCCAATCGCAAAATTTTTGGAGCCAATTCATTATGATGTATTTTAATAAAGTATTCATAAGCTCAGGATTTTACTATACAGTTTTCAGAATAAAAAACCGTATAATTTTGGCTCCTTGTGAAAAACTAAAAAAGGCTCAAAAATATATTTTAAATGCTATAAAATGGGAATATAAATTAAAAACAGATACATATAACGCAGCACAAATTCACACAGCAAAAAAATGGATTTTAAAAATGGATATCAAGGATTTTTATAATTCTGTGCCTTATTCTGATATAGAAAGATTTATACAAAAAGTATGTACAAAGATTAAAAATGCTGATACAAATTATTATTTGAATTTGGTTACTGTTGATAAAAAATTGCCAACAGGAGCTCCAACTTCTGCGCATATTGCAAATGCTTGCTTTAAAAAAACAGAAGATGAAATACGAAGGCTCTGTAATATTTATGGTGTGGATTTTTCAAGGTTTATGGATGATTTAACATTTTCATCCAATAATAAAAAACTCTTGCAAATCATTGAAAAGAGAGTAAAAAATATTTTATTCTTTTACGGTTACAAAGTTAATTCAAAAAAGACCAAATACATAAGCAAAAATAAACAGCAAAAAGTATTGGGGCTTGTTGTTAATAACAAGGATGCTTGTATTACTAATGAAGAAAAAAGAAGAATCAGAGCTTCGTTGCATAATTATGTCATAAGTATGGCATATTCTACAACAAAAGATTTGAAACACCATATATGGACCGAAAAAGAAGTATCAAAACTTACGGGGAAAATTGCGTATATTAAATATGTTGATTACGGTTTTTACATCAGATTAAAATTATATAATGAAAAACTTTTGGAAAAATACAAAATCTCTTTTCCGTCTTTTCAAAAAATCAAGAAACCGGCTCTATTAAAATAAAGCCGGACTTGGATTTTTGTGTTCACGACCGCAGGGAGTGAACGGAGTTATCACTATTTGTTATTCGTGGCATAAAGCGAAACGCTTGCCTGTTTATATTTTATTTAAGTTTTGATTTATAAAATCACCGTAATCTCAAATTTCTTATGCGTTCGGTTTGCAATTCTTTTTGTTTTTGAATTTCATCAAATATTTCTTTTTGAAGAATTTGTCTAAAAATTATTTCCCAAGTGTTTTTATCTTCTTTTTGAATCATTTTTCTATTAAAAAAATTCGGTATTGAATGTTTTATTTCATCAATTATTACCGTTTGAAAATCAGATGAGATTTTAAAATCTTTTGATAAGATAAGTTCATATCTGGCATTTTCAAGTGAGCCTATAACTTTATTTGTACTAATCTTTGTTAATTCAGGTATAATTACAAAAACTTCTAATTTTTCTATAGAAAAATCAATGTCGAATTCAGCTTTAGGTTCTGTTGAAAATTTATTTAGCTTATGTTGTCCGTTTTCATCAAATATTTGATATAAATCATCCATTTTTAATTTGCTATTTGTCATAAGCAATACTCCTTATTCATGAATCTCTTATTAAAAATCTTTTGTCCCACCCCTGATAATTGCAATTTTTTTAACCGATTATAGCCAATTCTTTTATCGCAAACTTTTAAAATTTCAGCCAAACCCGCTTTGTCTATATAATCAAGCAGTTTGTTTTTAGGTAAATTAAGATAAGCTATTATTGATTGAATTGGAAATTCTATATTGATAAGTTTGTTGTCAATCTTAGCTTGTCCATAAATAAAGTTTTCATCTATTGTTTGACTTGTATCTTTTGGAAATTGCCAAATTATTTCATCATTAAGTTTTACTTGAAAAAACCTCAAAGTTATTTCACTCCGATTTGTTCTCTTTCTTAGAGGGCTATAATTGAAAGATATATCTAAGCTTGGTGCTACGATACTTTTAAGTTTTTTCTTTAATTTGTACCAATGATATTCTGCCATATATTTTGTTCCTTTGTGTTTTTATTATGCAATACACCCATGTCAGATTGTGGCATAGCTAAAATAGGCTTAATTGCCTTACCTCTACGGTTTCTTTTATAAGTTATTGTTCTGATTTTGTTTCAGTCTTTTTAAATTCTTTTAACCGCCAAGAAAAGCCGTTTAAAAAATACATTGGTGTATAAATCATTTGACTAAATTTCCAAGCAAGTGTATCACCTAACATTACTCTTGCAGGAATTCCATACAGTGATAATTGCAGATAAGTCATTAAAAAACAAAGCTCATCTATATCAATAGCCTCAACAAATAGTTGATTTTGGTAATTATAGCCCTGTTCTTTAAGCGTTTGCGCATATGCAATAATCATTGCACCACTACCGCAGCAAGGTTCCGATAATGTTATAAAATCTTTTTCTTCAAGCTGTTTTTCAATATCAACAAAACATATCTCTGCCATCATTTTGCTGACATGATAAGGTGTAAAAAACTGACCAGTAGCAATATTACCTAAATTTAATTTCATATATACACAGCCTAAAAAATCTTGATGTTTTTCTTCAAGCCCCATAACTAAAAGAGCAAGCAGTTTTGAAAATTTTTCTGCTTGCTCTTTAGTGTATCTGTTTATTATATCTAAGTAATTTTGCTCAATTTCTGGGCTTCGATAAAATGGTTGTGCTATTGCATAAGCACTTAATTTCAAAAAGTCTTGAAATACATTATCAACCCGTTTTGAATGGTCTAAATTTTGAAGTTTTGAAATAAATTCTTTTAAATAATCCATAATTTTACCTTGTTTATTCCAGAATAATTCTGATTTAACGAAATATTTTTTTATATATAAATATATTTAAAACCTTAATTCCGTTTAATCAGATACAATCTGAATTGAGTAAACTGAAAATTGTAACCCAAAACGGCTAAAAAGGGAGCTATTACTCCATTTTAACCATTTTTATTATTATAAAATAAATAAATTCGGTCGTAAACCGTTGATAACAAAGAAATTTAACCTATTTTTACAAATTTAAAGTATAGGGGTTGAAATATTGCACCAATTTTGGTACAATAATAATGTAGTTAAAAGTGAGGTAATATGTTAAATAAAAAACATATAGGGTCAAATTTTGATACTTTTCTTGAAGAAGAAAATATACTTCAAGAGTCAGAAGCTATTGCAATAAAAAGAGTTATAGCCTATGCATTGGAAGCAAAAATGAAATCTGATAAGATTTCGGTTAATCGTCTTGCAAAAGAACTTGATACTTCAAGAACTGCTATATGTCGTATTTTAGACCCTGAAAACACTTCAATCACATTGAACACAATAGAAAAAGTTGCAAAATACTTAGATAAAAAGATTATTTTATCTTTTGCTTAGCTCCCCTTGTATTATTGATTTGATAGATTGTTAAAGAGTTTTATAAAAAGGTATGAAACCTGTTTTTACTTTCTGATTATGTTTGTTATATTCTATTAAATTAATAATTTTATCTGTATTAAGTCCTAATTTAGATGCTTCTTCATCATCAAATAAAAAGATTTGAATATTATCTTTTCCAATGTCCTCTATCGCAGTATTTAATACTTTTCCTAGTGCATTAATATTTTTTTCATCAAATGGTTTTGATAAATGGTCACCAATAAATATTGGAATTAAAGGGTATTCACCATTTTTTATCAGTAGTTTTAAAAAGCCGAAATATCCACAGATTTGAATTAGAGTATGTCTAGCCATACTTCCAGTATAGTAGTTTGTTAATACATATTGTTGGACTTTTTCTTTGTTTTTACCTTTTTCAATAATTTGTACTTCTTCAATCTCTGGTTGTAAAATATTACCTTTTTTAAGATACCGAATATGGAATTTAGATTTATCGGTATCTATCTTGACAAAATCTGAAACATCTTTTGCAGAATTATATAAATTTGTTATGTACTCAGACAAATCATTGATTTTGGTTAAGTCATCTTTGTTTTTAAGTTCAATCAATTCATCTTTAATAGATTTAATTTTTGAAATTTTTTCTGCTAATTCTTCATTAGAATCGACTATATTTTGTTTTAAATAGTTTTCAAGTAAAATTACAGCTTTTTCTTTTTCCTTTATTGAATATAGTTTAAATTTAGAATCATTTTTCTTGATTTCATTTTTAATAAGTTCTCTCTGCTTTTGCAAAGTATCAATTGTTTTGTCACAGATGGAATTTTGACTAAACGATATGGTAGTATTTAGCTCATTTAAAAGTTTTTTTATTGCATCAAACAAATATGTATACTCATTGTTATTCTTTAATATATTATCTAAAGCAACTAATAATTTTTTCCTATTGTTACTCTCTTTTTCAATATTTTTAATACCATGTTTATAACTTTGATATGTTTTCAATTGTTCATCAATATTTTCAAGCATTAATGAGAGCTCAGTTATATTTTTATTATTGCTATTAACGGACTTTGTATCTTTTTCCATTAACTTGTATTGTTCAAGTCTTTGTTTTATCAACTCTAAATTTTTGCCATTATACTGTATATTCAAGTTTAAAATTATAATATTGTTATTTATTTCTTTCGCTATAAAATCATATTGGTTTTTCTTTAATTCTAACTTTTTAACTTCTTTTTCTAAATTTTCAAGTTTTTTTTCCAATTCAAAAATTCTTTTTAAATTCTTATTAAATATGAAATTTAATAAAGATGGAAGCTTTACAGAGTATTCAATATCTCTACCTTTATCCAAAAAATCTTGGATATTTCCCTGTCGCTTTTCACCTAAAAAATTAAATATTGTAAAAGTTCGATATGTTAATTCCTGCCCAGTAAATATTTTTATATTATTTAATAATAACTCATTCAAGGTAAAAATGCTTTCTAGTTTTATTTTATATTCTCTGTAAGAAATTGGTTGCATTGACTCAAAATTTGTAGTTCCTTCTACTGTAAAATAATTCTCATCTTTATTTTTGGTTCGAGTTAAAATATACGAAATTCCATTATTGGAAACTTTCATGGTTATTTTTTTTACATTTTTATACCATTCCTCATTTTTAATTTCTTTGCTGGAGCCTAGCATATAATCAATCAAATTATAGAAAACTGTCTTTCCAGAATTATTTTCGCCTTTAAAATAATTTACCCCTGAAACAAATTCATAACTATATGGTTCTTCCAAATTATTATAAAATGTTAACTCTGTTATCTTAAACATTTTGTAAAATCTCCTTTAAAAATTGAATTTCTGGCATTTTTTTGCATTCTTCAATTGCGTTATAAAAGAATGTATTTTCATCATACAAAAATTTCTTTGCATTATCTTTTCGTTCTAAAAAGAATAAAATACCATCTTCTAAAGTAATATTTTCATTTAATAATAAAAGATGTAAGGCCTTTGATATAATTTTGATATTATGACAATAGTCAGAATATTTTCCATTAAGCAACGATATCAGTTTGTACGCTAAGTCATTGGAATCATGTGCAGTATATGCTTTTTTGTATAAATTATATTTTTTTAGTAAGTACGCAATTGGTAATAGTTTATTCACTGAAATATTCCTATGCAAAAATAAGATTTGACATATAATATCGCAGTATATGCTTAGTTGTATTGCTTCAGCTTCATTTTCTAAACTATTCATCTTCATCCTTCCAAGAAATTTGATTTTCTCCTACGATTTCTTTTTCTTTTGTTAAATAAATATATGTCCCTAAGCTAAGTTCAGGCTTTGGTACTATTTCATTTTTAATTTTTTGAGTTTCATCTAATCTATTGCGAGGAGTATCTTTATTATTATATGCTAATGTTTCTTGTACTCTCTCAAAATTTTCATAGGATTGCAGCTCTATATCGGCAATTTTTTCATGATTGCCCATTGCAAGAATTCTATGTCTAAAATCAACATAATAGCAACATTGTTGTAAATTCCTTTTAATTCCTGTTAATGGTAGTTCACAATGTTGAAGTTGTTTATATTCTCTTTTACGTGTGTAAGAATCAATATCAATTGTGTTTACCTTTTTGAATTCAGCGTAGGATAGTGGAATTGGCATTATTTCATTTGTATGTTGTATTATTTTTTCTTCAATCTTATTTAATTCCGCTAAATTAAGAATATAGGGCTTTGTTAATAAAACATTTTCCAGAATATTATGAGTTATATCTTTTAGAGCAGATACTAACCTTGCACAATAAATAACTTCTGAAACTGCCTTGCGTTTAAAATGATTACTAGCAACAGATTTTATGTTATCATCAATATCATTATTGCTTATATAATGCATATTATCTTTTATTTTCTTTAATAACTTATAAAACTCTCTATAGGTACCTTCTGTAAAGAATAATGTTTTAACCCTACTTTTGATTGAATTTGCTTTTTCTTTTTTAGCACTTAGTACATATCTATACAATTCTTTTGCAGATATATTGTTAATCAAATTATTATTTGAATATTTTTCGTCTGTAAATAGTATAAATTTTTTAATATTAGAATGGCTTTTTAACGCTAATAGCCATCGCAATATTACATCTTTAGTTTTCTTTTCAGTTATTTTTGTATACTTAACTTGAATAATTTGATAAGTAGAATTTTCATCTTCAATTTTACTAATAAAAGTTGTGTCATAGTTGTCAAATTTTTCTATATTCTTAATAGCAATATCATCTAATGATTCAAATTCTATAGAACTGTTTTCATCTTTTAGTAGCATTGCATAATAAAAAAAGACTTTTATTTGGTAAGCAAAGCCTGACAAACTGTATAATCCACTTTGGTCATTTCTATTATCTGCCATTAGTACCTAAACAATTTATCCACATTACTTGCATGATACAATAAAAAGTATAAGTTTTAGAAAATGTTAAATTATATTAAGAGGTACAATCAATCATTATAATATACTATTTTTTGTATAATTCCTTATATCGTTTAATAGCAACATCTAATTCTTTTTTAGGAGTTTCCTGTGTTTTCTTGATAAATGCGTGCAAAAGAACCATTGTATTGTCTTCAACATAGAAAATTACTCGTGCTATACCGTTTGAAATATTACAGCGAACTTCCTCCAAACCACCAGTTCCATGAAGAACACGAGTTAACGGCATACCAATTGGATAGCCATATTGAACAGTTTTGATATCAAAGCCGATTGTACGCATATCTTCTTTGGGTAAATCTTTTAACCATTCACGAACAGGCTCATTACCTGAATTTGTTTTATAAAAATATACTTCCAAGGCTTCTGCACGCTGAGTCATATGCTAATTATAGCATAAGAACGCTTGAATTACAGTAATTCACAAAATTACTTTTTTATTACATTCAAAAGTATTATGCTGATTATTTTTCAACCTTATTTTTAGTCTTTGTAATTTTGTAATTTTAAAAATCTTTAAAAAATAAAAAAATGATAATAGAATGAAAACAAGCATATATTCTAATAAAATATAATTTATTGTTAGTTAAGGATTAAACTGGGTACTTATTAATAACCTCTATTTGAACATTATGCCAATTTTCTAAAATTTTCTATCAATGTAAAAACTTTTAAGCTATTAATATTAACAATTTTCTCATAAAACTCTTGCACAAAAAGTTCCAATGTCGTACAATGAGGGGAGTTTTTTATATGTTTGGGTGTAGTTTTTCCAAGAGGATACTTTGATGTCTAAGAAATTTTTGGTCGTATTTTTTTGTATAATAATTACGTCTTTTTCTTCCATTGCCAAAGCTGATGGTGATTTTACTTGGTTTGGTTTAAAAAAGAATAATACTGAAATTGTTTTTAGTTCACATTCTGAAAATGATGAGTGTAAACTTCATAAATGTCATCATAAAAAGCACAAACCAAAACATAAACATAAACCAAAACACGAACATTCTCATAAGAGGACAAAACATCATATGTGTTTATGGTGGTGTAATTAATTTGTTTATTTTTATATATTAATAAGTACGGATTTATACTTATGATTAAAGATTTAACAAAAGGTGAACCTTTAAAGCTAATATTATTATTCTCAGTTCCGTTATTAATTGGTAATATATTTCAACAGCTATATAATATTGCTGACTTAGTCATAGTAGGAAGGCTTTTAGGAGTTGAGGCTTTTGCTGCTGTTGGAGCAGTTGCTCCTTTATTTTTTCTTATAACCTTTATTATAGTTGGATTGACAAATGGTTTTGCAGTAGTCACAGGTCAAAGATTCGGGGCTAAAGATATAGACGGAGTAAAAAACTCTGTTGTTATTTCTACTGTTTTAAGTATATCTGCAACTATATTTTTTACTTTATTTTGTTCTTTATTAATGAATCCTGTTTTACGATGGTTAAACGTTCCTCAAAATATATATCATAATGCATTTTGGTATATAGAAGTTATTATATTGGGACTTATTGCCACATCTTTATATAATCTCCTTGCAAGTATAATTAGGGCATTGGGTGATAGTAAAACACCATTATATTTTTTAATTTTGGCATCTATTGTAAATATAATTTTAGCTCTATATTTTATAGAAATTTTAAAATGGGGAGTTGCAGGTTCTGCTTTTGCTGTTGTGTTGTCTCAGGGAATTTCTGTTCTTCTTTGTCTTATATATGTAAAGAAGAAATTTCCTATTTTACATTTAAAAAAACAAGATTGGTTAATTAAACTTGATGATGAATTTTTAGAATCTGTAATTGAACATTTACGAGTAGGCATACCTATGTCGATACAGTTTTCTATAATTGGACTTAGTGTAATTGTTATACAAAGTGTTTGTAATTCTTTTGGCTCCAACATAATAGCAGCTATGACTGCTGCATTAAGAATTGAGCAGATTGCTACACTTCCTATGATATCTTTTGGTGTAGCACTTGCAACTTTTGTAGCTCAAAACTTTGGTGCAAGGAAGTTTAGAAGAATTCGTACTGGTGTTGTTAAAATTTCTATTTTAAATATCATTTTAAGTATTCTAATGGCACTCATAATGAGATTTTGGGGTGCTGACATAATAAAAGAATTTATAGGTAGTGCAACATTTGAAATTATTGACATTGCTCATGAGTATCTTTTAATTAGTACATTCTTTTATATTTTTCTTTCGCAAATTTTTGTGTACAGAAATGCACTTCAAGGTATGGGGGAAATTGTTTTTCCATTATGTGCAAGTATAGCTGAACTTTTAATGCGAACTTTTGCAGCAGTATATTGGGCGATTAAATTTGGTTATGTCGGAATATTTTATGCTGGGCCAATTGCGTGGGTAAGTGCCTGTTTGATATTGTCTATAGGCTATTTTAGAAGTATAAAGCCAATTGTCCATAAAGTAAGAATACATCAAGATCATAATCATCATAATCACTTACATAGTTAATAAGAAAATATTGATAAAACAAAATAATTCATTTATAATAAGCATAAGTTTTGGGCGGTTAGCGCAGTTGGTAGCGCATCACATTGACATTGTGGAGGTCGCTGGTTCGAGTCCAGTACTGCCCAAATTTATAAGGAAGAGACCGACTAAGGTCTCTTTTTTTATGTCAGAATCCCACAGACTGCGCGTTTTACCCAAAAACAGAGAATTTCCTTTTGTGATCTTTTTAAGATTTTTCGCGATATAACTTAAAATTCTCTTTTGCCTAATAAAAAAAGTCCTTTTATATTAAAGAGTTTAGGGTTGAAAAAATACAATATTTACATTATAATGTAAGTGAAGTTTGATAAGAGACTTGAGTACTAAAAAAGGAAAAGGTGACCATTATCACAAAACTTCAGGTATAATAGTGTTTAAATATAAATTAAATTGAAAAAATTCATAATATATTGAAAGTTTGAGTAAATTTTTTAGAGAAAAGTAAACGCTTTGTAATAAAGTATTACTTGTTAGCATAGAATAATAAATAATTAAAATAAATACAAATAGACAGGTTTTATAACTTGTCTATTTTTTGTGTCCATAAAAAGTCATAAACAAGAAAGGAGAAAAATATGGCAGTTTGGAATGAAGTTGATTTTGTGTAGAGTGAAGTCGATTGAAACGAGCGAACTCGAAGAAATGAGAACCGAAATGAGCAGCAGGCAAAGCCAAGCGAATGACAGGTTCGAAATAGAACAAAATCAAAAACTTATACAGAAAAAGGCAGTGGTAGTTCTGCAAAAGATAATTCAAATGTAAATAAAGAAAAAACAGTTTTGTATGGTGGAGTAGAGAAAAATGAAATAAAAAGAGATGGTATAAAATCTAGAATAGAGAACATAAAAGATAAAATAATATCAAAGGAACTCAAAGAAAAGAATAAAAAT
>CALUUL010000022.1 GCA_944323945.1 Candidatus Gastranaerophilales bacterium | reverse complement strand
TCAACATCATCAAAAGTCGTGTTAAAATAATTGCTAATTCTAGTTATCCAATAAGGCTTATACTCTCTATATTCGTGAGTTTTTTCACCGCTTTTTATTTTTTCAAACCATTCTTTTTTAAGATTAAAAGTCAGCATTTTGCACCTCTAATCTGTAAGGTTCAGTAATCTTTTTTACTTTTGTTGTGTAGGCTACTTCATATTCTCGTTCATATTCAAGGATACTTTTACACATAGGACATTCTAAATCGTCTGCAAAATCTCTTGAAAATTCCCAACAATCGTGATAAATATAGCCACAAATAGGGCAAGTTAAAACATTTTTGAAGGTTTCATCTTCTTTGCTACCTTTTATTTCAAATTCTTCAACTGCTAAAATATATTGTTTTAAATCAAGTCTGCAAGGTGAATAATATTTGCCGTTAATTTTGTAGGTGTGGTCAAATGGTTTAAAATTATCTTCGACTTGAAATTCATAATCAACATATTGATTTAATTTGCTATCGTTTTCATTATGAAACAATTCAATTCTTCTATTTGAATCATTTTCAATTATTATTTTTAGTGTTTTCATTAAAGCACCTCGTTGCATTTGTTATAGATTTTAGTTGCGGTGCTTGAATAATTCTTGCTTTTGTTTGCAATTGCTTGAATTTCAATTAAGGCGGTTCTGTAAACGTTTAGTTCGGTTTGCAGATTTTTGTTTTGTTGAACAACTTGATTATATTGCTGAACAGTTCGTTTAAGTTTACATTCTTGTTTGCTTTCTATTGACTTAACAGTTTTTGAAATTTGTTCAATATTGGTTTCAACAATTTTTCTATCCATTGTTATTTTCCTTTCTTTATTGCGTTGGTAATTTCTTCATCAGAAATATTGTGTTTGATGAAAAATTTATCAATTGTTTGTGCTACTTTCATGAGCGAATCGGCAATATTATGTTTTGGAATTTGTTTTTGTTTTTTCAAATTTTCAACACATTCACTAACTTCATTTAGGATTAAATTCATTGTATTAATTGTGTTTGTTCTAAAAATTTTTTCAATTCTTGTTGCCATTTTCCATGTCTTCCTTTCTCAAATATGTCCAAACTCTTATACACCAAAGTAGTGCAATAATTAAAAATAGTTTAATCATTGGTTAAATTCCTTTCATATTCACGCATAAAACCTTTTTCACCTTCTTTGTGCGTGTACCAAAGAAGCCAAACAACCATTTCTTCAGGGAAACCTTTCAAAAATTTAATTTTGTTTATATCGTCTGCATGGCATATTAAATTAAAAAGTTGTGCCGCAAAATAAGTTGTATTTGAAGCCTTACGCCATGTTATGAAACGTTGCAAAGCGATATTAAAATTTTCTTTTACTAAACAAATTTTTAAGCCTGATTCAAGCTCTACAAAATCTATGAAATTTTTTGTTTCACCTGTTTTTACAAGTTTTAATAAAGTCATTGTTCACCTTTCTTAAATAAATTTAATTGATTAGTGTTTGTGAAATCTCTGAATATTATCTGTTTTGGAAGAAAATCTTTGCAGAAATAGCAGGACATAAAATTTATTTTGTTTGTATAAGTTTGACCTTTAAAAGTCATTCTTTTAGGAAATAACAATAATTGCAGGTCAATATCTTTGAATAATCTGTATGGTGTGCCGTCATTGAGATATAAAACTGACATCAAAATTGCAAAAGGTTTATTAAAGTTTAAAATTCTTTTAAACATTTCGGTCTTATTTGTGAACGGTGGATTTGAAATTATTAAATCGAAATGTTTAGGTTCGTATTTATAAAAATCTTGACCATAATCAATGTGTGAATATGTAACTTTGTAATTATTTTCTTTTAAAACTTTTACAAATTCCGATTTTTCAGTATCAAAAGGACACCATATTGTTTTCTCTTTATGTGCTTTTAAAAATTCAAGCAAAGGTTCAACTGCATAACGATATGTATAACATTCATCATTATTGCCTTTTGAAGTTCTAATGTATTTATTTGTAGAATTTTCTTGCATTTTGCACCTCAAAGAAAAGCAGGGTAAGGGTTGATATTTACCCTGCGTGAAATCAATAACTATTCCTTTTCATCTTCCTTGTCTTCTGAAGATGTGTCTTTAGAAGCGGTATTTTCTTGACTGTCTGCGATTTTCTTTAAACCTTCAAGTGCTTTTTCGTTTTCTTCGCTATAAATATTGCCGACAAAATCACTACCTTCTAAAATTTTAAAGTTGCTAGGATATTGCAAACATCTTTCACCTTCAAAAATGCTTGAAATAATTGCATAACTATTTGAAATCTCGGTAGATTTTTTAATAAGATAATAAATAGTGTCTTCGCCTTCTGATGTTTTTTTGAATACATCACCCGTTTTAATAGGCGTGCCACAATATTCAAAATTGGTTACTTCAGCTTCGCCTTCAATTTCTTGTTTTTCTTCGGGTTGTTCAAATAGTGTTGGTTGATAGCACTCAATTGCAGATTGAACATCTTTAAGTTCTTCTTTTTTTCTTTCAAGAAGGTCTTCTTGGTTCTGTAATGTTTTTTCAATACTACGGTAACTCTCAATTTTCTTTTGATTTTCTTTTAATTTTTTCCATTCTTCTTCTGCAATATTGTTTTCCATTTCTTTTTTAACTTCATTGATAAGTAAATCAAAGATTGTTGTGTTGCTTGCCTCAATAACTTTTTGAAGCTGCTCACATTCTTGGGCAAGTTGCTTTTCTCTTTCTTTTAACTCTGCTTTTGTCATTCCTTCAAGATTTTTCTTTGTCATTTTTTACTCCTTCTTTTAATAGTTCTATTGGTATAAATATTTCTTCGTTGGTTCCGGTTTCAATAATTGTGTATTTGTAACCTTTGTCCCAAGTTTTTAATAGTCCGTCTGCTCGCCAACCGCATTTTAAACACGTGTATTTATCATCTGTGAGTTGTCCACAGTTTGTACAGATGAACATTTTTGTTGGGAATTTATTGTTAAATTCACGTTGCGTATTAAATGTTTCTTCTTTAATCGTTCTTGTTCCTTTTTGAATTTTATTGTTTCAACTAAGTATTCAAATACCATTTCTAGCTCGCTTATTGGCATTTCTTCAAATTTAATAAATATTTCATTCATTGCGTTTTCTCTCTGTTTTTTCGGAACATCAAAGTCCATACAAGAAAAATGTCGTCCTTGATTCTGCCTTTCATATCAACTATGTCGCCTACCTCAAAGTTTGTCTTTCCCCATGCAATGCACATTCTACCTTCAGGCTTATTTATTGATTCACAATAAAAAACAGTTTTTAATTTATCGCCTATTACAGTGTTTTGTTCTTCAATTTTGACGACTTTTTTGCCTACAATATAAGTAGCTTCATTTTCATATTTAGAAATAAATCTTTTTCTTCTTTTGCTCATGGACTAACTCCTTCATACAAACTGTCAAAACAACCGTCATATTCAATCTCGTCCTCAGTTGGTTTTATTAGGATTATGGGGAAGTTTCCCTTGTCAAAATCTTTTTTATCAAATACTAATTCGTACTTATGAATTAAATATTTGTTATAAAAATCTTTATCACTTAATGCGTGAATAGGATTTTCAAGGTGTTGGTGCATGATTTTTGGTATTAAAATTAAACACATTTTAAGTCCGTGATTTTTATACCAAAATTTATTATGTTCATAATGCGTGTATTTAATAACGTGATGTAATTCAAAAGAAGAATGGTCATAACAACTTGTGTTAAATATCCAAGTTGCTTTTTCTATTCTTGGCTTTTTTAGGTTACCGTAAATATCTTTTTGAATATCAAGGTAATATATTCTGCCCTGATATTTTTTTATTTCATCATTCATTATTTTTTTTAATGCTGACATCTTTCAATTACCTCTCTTTCGGCTATATCAAATTTTTCCGTTAGTCTTCTTAAAGTAGGCAATATCAAAGCACGACCACCATTTATAACAACTTTTCTGTCTGCATAAAAATTTGCGATAAAATCAAGAGCTTCGTTTTTGTTTAAAATTTTTTCAATTTGCAGTTCAAGTTCTGAAGGCTCATTGCGTTTTTGTTCTTCAAGTTGAAGTTTGCGTTGTTCTTCTTTTAATTCTTTTTCCGTTTTTTTATGCTTTAGTTTTCCAAATTCACCATTTAATAATCTTGCAAGGTTATTATCTTTTAATAGCCAATTTGCACATGGTTTAAAATTAACATCAGTATCAAACTTTAGCCCTTTTAAGGTGTAAATAATATCACGCAATTTGTTTTTTAAATCAGGAATTTTTTCATTGTATTTTTTAAGGCATTCAATTTCTGAAGGTTGCAAAATTGGCTCTTCTTCAAAAAATTCTATATACGCCTTATTAAATGCTGATAATAACCAACGGACATTTGCGGCTTGTTTTTTATCTTCATTTTTTTGTTCAACATAATTTAGATTTCTTAAAATTCTGTCAGAAATATACACAGAATCGGTTTCACGTTCTTCTATTCTGAATAGTTGAAAATTGTTCATGACAGATTTTATTTTTTCAACATCAACACGAAACTTAAAAGCAAGCAATTCTTCTTCACCAACAATAAAGGTGTTTTGGTGCATAAACTCAACAATTAACCAATATATTCCGTAACCTTCTGCACCCATTGTGATAAACAATTTAAGTAAATTCTTATCTTCAAGTGGTGTATAATCGTGTGAAAAAAACGGTCTTATAATTTTATCTTCTTTGATAGCCATTTTAACCTTCTATAAAGTTGTTTTATTTCCTTCTCTTTTAAGTTGTTTTATTCTTTTTGTAAAAAGTTTGTTTACAACTTTTCTGTCTGCAATTCTGTACAATAATTCTTCATATGCTTTTCTTTCAGCTTTTTCCTTGAATTCTTTGTCATAAATAAATTCAGGTAAATCAACTTCTGAAAGTCTTGGCTTTTGTAAACTGTAATAATATTGAAAAACTTGTTGGAATAAAAAGCTTAATTGTTTTCTAACTTTTTCTTCTTCTTTTAATCTGTGTGTGCGGATAATCTTTTTAATGAAGTTTTCTTTTTTCTGCTCTTTTTTTTCTGTTCTCATTTTTGTAAACTCCTATTGTTTTTCTTTTATTTTTTTCATTTCTTCACGTACTGCCTGAAGAATAAAGTCGCTTCTTGTCAGGTTTAATGTATATGCAGTTTCATCAATTTCTGCAAGCTCATCAAACGGAATAGAAACACTTACAGGCACTCTGTTTTTTGGCAATCTTTGTTTCATTTCCTTTAAAATCTCCTATTTTTAAGTAACAACAAGTAACGCAATAGAAACGGTCAATTTTTGCCGTTTTTGCGTTTTTATGGTAATAATTAAATAGATAATTATTTAATAATTATTACAAATGTTATTGTATATTCACGCTAACATCATGTCAAGCGACAATATACATATTTTACAAAACTTCATACAAACGGAGTAGAAAAATGACAACTCTAGGTTCAAGACTTAAAAAAATCAGAAATGAATTACACCTATCACAAGAAGTTTTTGGTGAAAAAATCGGTCTTTCACGTGCAGGAATTGCAGCAGTGGAATCTGACAACAATAAATTTTCACAAGATAGTTTATGTAAACTATTGCTAACATTTAATATAAACATAAATTATCTTCTTGCAGGTAAAGGTGAGCCATTTAATGCACCAGAATTTGAGGACATCAAAACTGAAGTCCTCGAAGAAGTTGACAGAATTTTAATTAAGTATGGAATTAAGAAGCAATGATTTTTACTAATTTTTCAAATAGGTGTGTTGCGTTCTTTTTTCCATATGCCTTTTGTAATGCGTACAGAATTTGTGCAAGTTCAATCTTTGTCATAAATGAACTCCTTTCTGTATATTAAAAGTCAAGAGATATAAAGGAAACATCAGAAATGGAAATATTAATAAGTGATTTTGGCATTGTAATAGCAGGTTTTATAGTTGCCTTAACTTTTTATTTAATAAGCAAAGTTTCAAAAAATATGTTCAAAAATTGGGGAATAAAACAAAAACAAAACTGTGTTCAGATTTGTATAATTTTAATGGTGGTTTTTGGGGTTGTTGGCAGTCTGATTGGTGGTTTTGTTCAGAATATTTGTTTTATTTTAGGTGGTTTTCTTGTTGTTTTTACAATCTTTTTAGCAACTAATATCATAGCCAATAAATGAATAAATGCACTGCATTAAATGTGCATTTTACTTTGCATATGCAGAAAATATGCACCGCATAAAATGTGCATATGCAGAAAATATGCTACTGCATAAAGCGTGCAATACAAAAATTATGCAATGCAATGCAAATAAAATAAAATAAAAGAAATAAAATAAAATAAAAAAAATAATAAAATTTTTATAAATAAAAATTTTATCTTAAGGAAAAACACATTTTTTTTTAATTTTAAAAAGTCGGAAAGTACCACGTTAAAGAAGCGTTGATGACTTACAAAATAGAACAGGTAAAATAAATTTGTCAAGAAAAACAATTAAATTATTAAAAAATATTAAGAGTACGAAACAAAGCAATAATCTTAAATTTGTATCAAAATAAAAAATGTATTTGTTAAATACACATGACTTTTAAAAAAAAATTATTTAGAGTTAAAAATGTAATTTGAACAAACAACTGAAGTAGCACAATACAAAGTGTTTGCTTTGTCGTGGGAACGGTGAAAAAGTGTTGATGTTCGTTAAGTTACAGGAGTTTTAGTGGGAATTTTAAGAGAGAAATAAATGATTATTACATACGGTACAACAAAAATCAAGCACAAAGTTGTTTGGTTTCTTGCAGATATAGATACGTTTACGGAAAGAAAACTTTTTATTTTTGAAATTTATTGCAAGAAAAAAATAAAATATGTAACGGTTTTAATTGAAAAAAACAAACTGACAAGTGAAATTTATTCACAAAGAAGTTCGGGGAAAAAAGCTGAAAAGATTATTGACCGTGAACAATTACGCAAACTTTATACTTCGGATGATATAAAGATTAAAAAAGGGAAACCTTACGGTTGGACATATGGCGAAAATATTGAAATTCACAATAGAAATGGTGAAGTTGTTTCAATAAAACAAAAAAGATGTGATTATTTTGGACAAAAAGAAACGATTAATACTGTTGTTGTATCAGTTTAATCACTGCTGATTTCTTGTTTGTTCTCACTTCAGGGAGTGAGATTTACTCCCTGAACTCCTAAATTTCATATTCAATCCCCAATTCCCCTTAAATGTGGTTAAGTGCGTGAAATTCACGCACTTTTTGACAAAAAGAAAGGATTAAAATGGCTGATTTACCAACATTGACAGACAAACAACAACAATTTGTTCTGCGTTATGCCATAAACGGTAATAATGGTGCAGAAGCATATCGTTTTGCTTATGACTGCAAAGGTAGTAATGAAGCAACAATCAATTCTGAAGTAAACAAATTATTGAAAAACCCCAAGATTACCCTATGGTTAAATCAGGTAAAGGCAAATGTACAAGAAGTTTTTGAAGATGAAATTAAATATTCTGTCAAAGATTGTTTTAATGAACTTGATGAAGTTCGTGAACGTGCAAAAAAAGATAAAGGAAATTATTCACAAGAAATTAAAGCAATTGAATTAAAAGGTAAACTTGCAGGTCATTTTGTTGATAAACACCAAGTAACAGGTGGTGGGCTTGCAGAAGTTCTCGACAAATTGAAATAAAAGGTGATTATGGAAAATTCAATTGATATAGTAAAACTTCAAAAACTAAAAGACGATTTACCATATTTTGCAAAAAATTTTCTAAAAATTAAAACAAAAAATGAAGGCATTATAAACTTCAACTTTTCAAACATTCAACTTGACGCACATTTAAGAATTGAAGAACGTAAAAGGCAAGGCAAACCTTGTAAAATAATTTTTTTAAAATCTCGTCAAGTTGGCATGTCCACAATGACTGAAGCTAGGTTTTTTTCAAAGATTTTATTTAATCGTGCAAAAAATGCTTTCGTTCTTGCTGATAAATCAGATTCGGCACGCAATATTTTTCAAATGACAAAACGATACTATGATAACCTTCCTGAAGGTTTCAAAATACCATTGTTAAAAGATAGCACTGAAGAACTTGCACTTGCAACTGATTCAAGTTTTCGTGTTGGTACTGCCGGAAGTAAATCTGTTGGTCGTTCAATGACAATCAATTATTTTCATGGTTCAGAAGTTGCATTTTGGTCAAATGCTAACGAAATTGTTTCAGGTATGCTTCAAACAATTCCTGACAATCTTGAATCTGAATTAATTCTTGAATCAACCGCAAATGGAACTTCAGGCGAAGGTGCATATTTTTATAATATGGTTCAATCGGGTCTTGATGAAAAATCAGATTTCTTGACATTGTTTTATGCGTGGTATCAACAAAATGAATATAGAAGAAAAATTATTGAACCCATTAAATGGACTGAAGAAGAACTTGAATTGAAACATTTATACAATCTTGATGATGAACAACTTGCATGGAGAAGGGCAAAGTTACTTTCAGATTTTAAAGGTCGTGAATATTTGTTTAAGCAAGAATATCCTTCATCAATTCAAGAAGCATTTGTTACAACTTCAAACGCTTTGATACCTCTAAATTATATTGAAATATCAAGAAAAAATTATGGTTTATCAGGTGAAGGTCTTCCAATTGTTATTGGAATAGACCCTGCAAGAAGTTCAGATAGGACAATAATAACTGTCAGACAAGGTAGGGTTGTTCAGAAGTTTTATAGATTTGACAAAATGGATAATGTCAGACTTGCAGGAATTGTCATGAGATTGATTCAGTCAATAAATCCTGCACGTGTATTCATTGATTATGGGCACGGTACAGGCGTTTATGACATTTTGGTTTCACAGGGTATGTCAGGAATAATCGAACTTGTTCAATTTGGTTCTTCTGCATATGACAGTAAAAAATACGCAAACAGACGTGCAGAAATGTTTGATAATTTGCGTACATGGTACATGCAAGAAGGCGGTGTTTACATCAAAGACCAAGAATTTATAGAAGAATTTGTAAGAGATATTTCGATAATTCCCGATTTAAAAGTTTCTGATTCGACAGGACGTTATTCTTTAGAAAAAAAAGAAAATATTGTAAAAGGTACAGAAATTCATTCGACAGACTTTGCAGATTCTCTTGCTTTAACTTTTGCAAGCCCTGTTGCATATTCACCAAAAGAATTTGGTTACAATGCAAATCAGATAAAAACAATAAATAAAAATTGGCAACAAAGATTGTAGGAAGGAGCAAAAAATATGTTTTCACTTGGAATGTTAGCTGCACTTTCAGCACTTACGGCTTTTGCAGGTTATCAATACTCAAAAGCTAAACATCAAAACAATAATACAGTAGCAAATACAACAACTACAAGTACGACATCAAGTTCAGGCAGTGATAGTTCAACGGCAAAAAATGTAAATACCTACAACTATTACACAAATGAATCAGAAAATGGCAATACTCTTTTTGGCTCACAAAAGAAGACAAAAAGAACATTATTCGGAAACGAACCTGTTTAAAAAGAATTATTTCTTGTTGAAATTTACACAATAGCCGTGCGTGTATAAACATCGGCTTTATTGCACTTTAAATCATAAGGAGTAAAAAATGGGAATATTTTCTAAACCTAAAACAGTTACACAGCCTGTTGTAGAACAATCAACTTCTTCAGCAACGGAAGAAAAGAAGGAAACTGCAAAAGCTAAATCAAGACTTCTTGAAACACAAGGTGGAAATAAAGGTGCAGAATTACAAGCACAACAAGGTCGTTCAATACGTAGGATATTTGGATAATGTATAGTGAATTATTAGATAAAACAACCAATAATTCAATTTACGTTGTCGAAGCAGTTTTAAATAATCTTTGCGAAGATACAAAAAAAGAATTAAAAAAAATATATTCTGAAAACTCTGATTATTTGAACTCTGTTTTTGAAGCAATTAAAAATACAGACATTTATCTTATCAGACTAAAAAGCAATAATGAACCTGTTGGAATTTACGGACTTATTCCACAAGAAAACAATTCAGCAGGAATTTATCTATTAACAACTGATAATTTGCATAAAGGAAATGTGATTACATTTCTAAAACAAGCAAAAAAACAAGTTAATGAGTGGTTAAAAGATTATAAATTAATTATGGATAATTGCTACAAACAAAATGAAACAATAAAAAAATGGCTTACACTTTTAGGTTTTCAACCTTCTGAATATCAAGACGAAGATTTTCAGATTTATTTCAAAGGTGATTTAAGTCTTTATCGGTAAAGGAAAATTGACAATGAACACAATTGATATAACAGAAAAAGAAGAAAATTTAGTTATTGAGCGTTTTAAGGAATTGAAAACTGAACGCAACAAATATATTGAGCGTTGGAAAGATGTTCAAAATTATGTTGCAATTACAAATGAAATTAATACTGAATTTGAGGATAATAAGCAACCAAATGAACAAAAAGATGTTTTTATAAATGACCCTACTGCTTTTACATCAGTTAATCAAGCAGGTGATTATTTAGCAGGCATATTATGGAACTTAAATGCCGTTACTCTTGAACCTTCAAAATACATTAAAGACAAAGCACAAGGAATTGATTTATCAGCATTTTATAAAAAAGCAACTGAAGTATTTCTTGAACAAATGAACGCAACTGATTCAGGTTTTCAAAGTATATTGAAATCATATTGTTATGAACAATTTAGCTATGGAACTTCAGGAATCGGAACGTTTAAATCAAAAGAGTTTGAAAATGGTCAATCTGAATCTTGTTTGTCTTTTAAACCTTTTGGTGTTTGGAACTCTTGTATTGATGAAGGTGCAAATAATAAAATTGATGTTGTTTATACTGTTTATCATTGGCGATTAAATCAAATCATTGAAGAATTTTGTTATAAAGACGGTGAATATTCTGAAGAACTTGTTAAAAATTTACCTGAAGAAATTCAAAGAGCAATTGAAGACAATAAATTTAATCAGAAATTTAAACTTGTTTATGGTGTTCTTCCTAATAATTCTTTTGTAATGGGTAAGAGAGGAAAGAACGGGGCAAGGTTTAAAGGTTATTGGTTTATTGAAAATTCGCAGAGTAAAGTTTTCAAAGTTGATTATTACAACAAAATGCCTATTGCAATGTGCCGTGCAATTCGTGTAAATAATCAGGTTTATGGTGAAAGTTCTGGTACACTTGCAATATCATCAATTAAAATGATTAATTATATAAAAGGCAATGCAGTTGACAATATTGAGAAAACAACTGACCCTGCACTTGGTGTTATTTCGGGTGCATTGGTTGCAGGTAATGTTATAAACCGTTCAGCAGGTTCAATAAATGTTCTTAACCAACAAGCAGTTGCAAACAACCAAACTCCAATATTTCCTATTACGCAAGCAGGTGATATTTCAGCAGTTGTTAATTTCTTAATACCTCAACTTGAAAAAGGTATAGTAAATATTTTTAAGATTGACCAACTTCTTGATTTTAACAATCAAACTAAAATGACTGCTACTGAATCAAGTTACAGAATGTCAATCAGAGGCAAGTCGATTAATGGTCTTTTAACACAACAAAAGACTGAAGAAATTGAACCGACCTGTCATAGGGCAATATCAATAATTCTTGATTGCGGATTATTCGGCAAAACATATTCGGAAGTTCAAGAACTTCCCGAAGATACTGAAGAAGCAATTGCGTATAAACAAAAAATTCTTAAAGAAGGTGATTTTATACCTCAAATTGTTGAATCCGCAATGAAGGATAATAAAATGTGGTATAAGTTAAAATTTAACGGTGAACTTGAAAAACTGTGTAACGCAGAAGTGTATGAAGCGATTGGTAGGTTTTTACAGTATCTTAATGCAGTTCTTCAGATTAAACCAGAACTTGTTCAAGCAATAAACGCATATGAATTTCTTGACCTTTTAAAATCTGTTTCAAATTTAGTTAATGATAATTTGATAAAAAATAAATACGAATATGAAGAATTAGTAAAGAAAATGCAGGAAGAAGCACGTGCACAGGCAGAACAACAAGCACTTCTTCAGCAATCGCAAGTTGCTAAAAACATGGCTTCAGCAGGAAAGGACGGTGCAATAGCAAATGCAACATAACAGTAAAATTGATGAACTGCTTAAAAAACAACAAGAAGCAGAAGAAAAAGAAAAAAAAATGGTTGAAGATTTAAAAGTTGTTTGTAAAGACATCTTTTCAACACCAAACGGCAAATTTTTCTTGAAATATTTAAAACGTCTGTCATTATGGTCAGAGCAGGACTTAAATATAAACAATGAAATACTTATCTACAAAAAAGGAAGACGTGATATTTGGGCAATTATTAGAAATATAATACCCAAAGATGTTCTTGCACAAATTGAAATTTATGACAACGATATTTAAAAGTATAAGGAGTAAACGAACACATGGATGAAAACAATTTTGAAAATGACGGTCAGGGTTTTGACGGAACACAAAGTTATGAAAACAATCAAGGTTCTGAAGGCAGTCAAGGTTTTGAAAGTGGTTCACAAAGTTCTGAATTTTCTATACCCGAAGAATATAAAGAAAAAGGGTGGACTAAATTTTTTAAAGGCAAAACTGGTGATGAATTAAAAACTGAATTATTCAGAAGTTATGATAATTCACAAACGTTGATTGGCAAAAAGGTTGAAGACTATATCAAAACAACCGACTTAAAAAGTTTAGACAATTATGAAGAAATCAAAGAAGCATTGACTAAACAAATTGGCAATCAGGTTGAAATTCCTGAAAACGCAGAGGGATATGCCTTCAATGATATTCTAAAAAATGAGGACGGAAGTCTTGAATATGAATATCCTGAAGAAGCACTTAATTATTTTGGTGATAAGTTCAAAGAACTAGGACTTTCAAAAGAACAAGGTCAAGGACTTTTGAAAACTTACACGCAATTTGAGATTGAAGAATTTCAAAAATACACTAATGCTGACGATTTAGAAAGTTCACTAAAAGCAATGTTTTCTGAAGCAGGTGAAAAATCGCAACAAAGAAAAACGGTCGAAGGACTTCTTAAAGAATTTCTTCCAAAAGAAGACCAAGAATTTCTTCAGAAAACTGCTCCAAACTACACAATTGAAATGTTCTACCGTGTTGCAAAAGGATTGGTTGATAAATATGGATATAAAGAAGGTTCTGCAAATTCTACAAATCCTGCCAAAATAAGGATGTCTGAAGCAGACAAAAATGCAGAATACAATAGATTGTATAACCGACTTATTGAGCTTGATAATTCACCACATCAGAAAGTTGGCGAACGTGATGAAATTATAAAGCGTATGCGTGAAATTTTTCAATAGTTAGTAGAATTTTAAATTGAAAGGAAAAAAAATGGCAATATTTGAATATACAGTTGAAGGTGTTTATGAAACTGATAAAGGAAACGGAAAAGAATACACGCCGTTTAATTTTAAAATTAAATTACCACGTTTTGAAAAACAAGAAAAAGGTGCTTGTACTCATATCTTGAGAAGGTTCTTACCTATTCTCATAAAAAATATGAAAAACAAGCCGTTACTATCAGGAATACGTCATTGGGTCATTACAGACATTCAAAAATTAAATGATGATTTTCCACTTGAAGGAAAACAAATTAAAGAGTTGAATGAATATGAAATTCAAGAATTGGCATGTATGTATGACCTTTATGAAATTCCTTTGCCTTTTACAACTTCTATATCAGAACTTCGAGAAACCGCACAAAAGGCGTACATGAAGAAAGTTTTAGAAATTCCTATGGAAAAAGTTGAAGACCAAGAAAAACTTTCATTCTTCAAACGTCAGCCAAATGGTTCACTAAAATTTGATTTGGGTGATGAAATTCTGAAAGTTGAAGTTGTAGAAAATTACATTGGTAAAAAAGTTGAAGTGAAGAAAAAAACACTAAGCGATTTTATCAAGTCGGCAGGTCAAGCAGTTGCAAATGGTGTTCTTGCAATTACAGGGAATGTTGATACTAATCAAGGTCAATATGCTAGCAATGATAAAGGTACTCAATTCCCTTCATTAAATGACTTGCAAAATGGCACAACAAATGTGCAAAATCCCCCTTTGAATTAAAACAAGCGAAAGCACTTTAATTCAACAAATTACTTTCAAAGAGAATCCGATTTATTCGGGCAATTTCTGAAGAAGTAAGCAGTAATACTTACAGATTGCAAACCTTCAGAAATGCTTCTGTTTCGGTCTGCAATCGCAACCACGAAAGGAAACAGAAAAATGACTGTAATTTCAAGTCCCAACTTAGACCATGCGTCCTTACTGCTTTTTGAAAAAAACTTTGAAAGATTAGCAGCAAATAAGGACACCAAACTTTTGAATTGTCCTGCTATTAAACATATGGACATCAAAGGTATTTCTAATATCTCACGTATTGAGGGAAATGACCTTGTAAATGTAACATCACAAGGAAGAAACCCTGAAAAACAATACTTGACAATTAGAAATGACAACAGAAAATCAACGGCAGAAAGATTCACAGGAACTTATCTTGTAGATTCATACGACCGTGCAGTTAAGTTAATTACTGACCCAACTTCTGAATTGTTTCAAAACTTGAAAGAAGCAAAGAACAGATTAACTGACAAATGTATTATTGATGCCGCAGTTGGTACTGTTGTTGTTGGTGCACCTGATTCAGCAGGAACAACTTTAACCGCTGAACAAGACGGTGTAAAAACCATTGTAGGAACTTCAGCCTTCAATTATACAAATGTTATTTCTAAAGCAATTACAACTTTTAAAAATCAATATGTTGATACTGACGGTGTAACTCTTGCAATTTCTGCAACTGAAGAAGAAGCATTACGTAATGATGATAAATACATGAACGCATTGTATTCTAATCAGCAAGTTATTGATAGGGGTACAATTACAAATGCTTCAGGCTTTAATGTTGTAACTTTCGCAGGAAATGTAAATGGCGGTTCAACTGTTGACCTTCCGATTTTACCTGAAAATGAAGGTACTCGTTCCAATGTATTAATGGCTCCAAAATCAGTTGCTTTTGCGGTTGAAATTGGAAGATTAGATTGTGAACGTTCAGCAACTCATGTAAATTCTTGGGAAGTAACTATTGACTTATGGTTTAAAGCAGTTAGACTTCAAGGTTCTAAAATTATAATCTTGACTTCTACAATGTAGTGTTAATAAAAAGCAGGCTTGTATGAAAATACAGGTCTGCTTTTTTATGTTTAAAAGGATTTTAAAATGATTACATCTGTTATTGATATATGCAACATGGCACTTGATTATTGTAATGTCAGAAACATTACATCACTTGAAGAAGAAACAAAACAAAGTAAAATTTGTGCAAGGTGGTATGACACTGTTAGAAAATCTTTACTAACGAACATGAATGCAAGTTTTTCAATAAAACGTGCCGTTCTTCCTGAAGTTGCAAATTATGAACCTGTTTATGGTTATAATAAAGCATTTTCGCTTCCTTTAGATTGTCTTCAGGTTTTGAATTTAGATAGTCCTTTAAGTGATAGGTATTATCAGATTGAAGGAAATTATTTATTTTGTAATGAACATAGTAAAGATGAAAAGATTAAAATTCGATATATTGCCGATATTCAAGATGTTACAAAATTTGATTCAGAATTTTGTGATTGTCTTGCTCTTAAACTTGCGGAAAAAATCTGCTTACCTTTAACCGAAGATGAACAAAAAACAAATATATTGAAGCAATACGCACAACAAAAATACGGTGAAACTTCAACAAAATATGGGCGTGATAACAGAATGATAGTTATTAATGAACCACGTTTTAGACATTCAAAAGTTTTTTCACATATCAGGAATTTTAATTATCCTGCAAGGTAAAGGAATATAATCAATGAGAACTTCAATACCTAAAAATAATTTTTCTTCAGGTCAGATTGACCGTGATATAAAAAGTCGTTATGATTTACCATTATTTCAAAACGGTCATGAAATATCACGCAACTTTTTTCATACCGTAAAAGGTGATGTTTATTATAGGACAGGGTTTGAATATCTTGATGAAATCGGATATTCAGCACTTTATGAGTTTAAGTTTAGTCAAGAACAAGCATATCTTTTGATATTTAGAATCCAATACATTGAATTTTGGTCATATAATGTAAACGGTGAATTAGTTCGTGTTCTTGATAATGAAAATCAACCTTTGACACTCGTTCATCCATATGGCAATGAAGTTTTTAATTTGAACATGACACAAAACTGTGATGTTCTTTATATAAATCATAATGACGGACATTATCCTGAATATCAATTAAAAAGAACTGCAAGTAATGTATTCACTTTAACTAAAACAACATATACAAATTCAGGAACAGCAAGTTTATCATCTAATTCTGAAACAGAAAATCATGGCTATCCTTGCACATGTGCATTTTATGAAAACAGGTTAAATCGTTGTAGTTCTTCAAAATATCCAACATATTTATATGGTTCAAAAGGTGCAGATTATAACAATATTACAGTTGGAACAGGAACAAATGACGGTTATCAATTTGACCTTGCAGAAGCAAATTCAAAAGCACTTTGGCTTGTTTCAGGGGTAAATTCATTGCTTGTTGGTACTGCTGAAGGAATTTTAACTGTTAATGGGGGAAGTGTTTCTACTGCAATCACACCAACAGATATTTCTGCAAAACTTTCATGTCGTGATGGCGTTGGAAACGTTAGACCTGTTCACAAAGATAATTTCGTTTTCTTTGTATCAAGTAATAAAAGACTTTTGTATATGTTTGAATATGATGTTTTGCTAGAACAATTTAAAGCAACAAACTTGTCGAAAGGTAATTATGAAATAACAAAGGGTGGAATTAAAAAACTTGCAAACAAACTCGACAGATTTGGATTAATATTTGCACTTTGTGGAACAAGACTTTTATCAATCTGTTTTTCAAATGATGAAGCAGTAAATTCTTGGTCTGAATTTATAACAAAAGGTGAATTTATTGATATTTGTACAGTAACACGTCCTGACGGCAATTATGATTTATTTGCGAACATAAAACGTGAAATAAATGGAATAACAAGATATTATCTTGAACGTTTAACTGAAACTATTGAATTTTCAAGATTTGAAGATTTTGTGTCAGATGTACCTGAAGGTGCAACTGCAACCGATATTATTGAATTGAAAAAGCAAGATAAATACGCTTTTTATAGAAAAATTGCTGAAGAATTACGTGAATGTAATTATCTCGATTGTTCAATGAAATATTCAGGATTACACACAAGCACAATTCAATTAGTTGATGATGTTTTAAGTTGTACTGAAGAAATATTTTCAATTGCTGACGTTGGAAAAAGAATTTGGTATAAAACAATAACAGGACGTGAATATGGAATTTTAGATATAAAAGAATTTATTAGCACAACGCAAGTTAAGGTTCAAGTTCTTCTTAAACCAACAAGTCCTACAACTTCACAGTGGTATTTGTCTGCAACAAACTTTTCAGGTTTGGAACATCTTGAAGGTGAAGAAGTTTCAGTTGTTGGTAATGGTGGTTATATAGGTGATTTCGTTGTAAAAAACGGTCAAATTGATATATCTTCGGCGAATACAAATAAAGTTGGCTCGGCAATAATAGGACTAAAACATAAAGGAATTTTAAAAAGTCCTAATCTTGGCTTAATGCTTCAGGGAACTCAAACATTTACCAACATGAAAAATATATACAAAATGGGGCTTCAAATGAGTTTTTCGGCAGGCGGGAAAATAGGAAGCAATCTTTACGATATGCAGGAGCTTCAAGAGTTTAATCCTGAAGGCTTGTTTGATGTACCGCCATTGCCAATGGATGAATATAAAGAAATTCAATATTCAGATGATTATGACAAAGAAAAACATTATTTTATAGTTCAAGATAGTCCATTGCCTTTACATGTAACGGCTATCATCCCTTATTATAAACACGTTTCAAGAACGTAGAAAGGACAATATAAAAATGGCATTACCATTAATACCAATAATTATGGCAGTTGCAGCACTTGGTTCAGGAATTGCACAAGGAATTTCTTCTGTTAAAAATGCTAAGAATGAAGCAAATTCGGTGCGTGAACAGGCAGTTGAACAAATAAAAGAAAGAAGCAGACAAGCAAAAAAATTAATGCAACAACAAAAAACTTCTTTCTTAAAATCGGGTATTTATTTTGATTCAGGTTCACCTTTGGCAGTTATAAATGAAACATATGATTATATGCAGGAAGATGTTAATGCAATTGCAAAAGATTCTAATACTAAGATTAAAAATCTTTATAGACAAGGGAAAACAGCTTTCTTCAATTCTGCAATGGAAGGTGTTGCGAACGCAGCTCTTTCATATTTCATGGGTGGTGGTAGTGGTTTAACTTCAAAGGCGGGAACGGCAATATCCAATTCAAACGCCGGCACTAATATTTCAAATTGGTATAATTCCGCACGTGGTTGGACACGTGGGGGGTTTGGTTCTTTGCCAACTAACAACAGTTTACCTTCAGGAAGCACCTCAAAAATAGTATAGGAGTACAAAAATGGCACACATACAACAAGGTGATACAAGACAATATTTTTCAAAACATGAAGGTGTAATTGATACAACGGGTCAATATGCAAATATGGTAAATCAAGGAATACAGTCGGGTGTTTCAATTACTCAAAAAGCAAATGAATCAACTATGGCAAGTAATCAAATTGATTTATCAACACGCTTTCTTGCTGAAAATAATAAAATAAATATAAAGTATCAAGCAGACCCAACAAATCCGCAACGTGAAGTTGAATTACGTCAAGCCTTTGATTCGCTTGCAAGTCAATACAAAATAAATCCTGTTTGTGAAAAACAATGGGCTGACATTAAGACAAATGTTTTTGATAGGTATAAAGCATATAATGCACAATGGGTTGAAAAACAACAACAAAGTAATATTCAAATTAACTTGAAAAATGGATATGAAAATTTAACGAATCAAATTTCAATGTTAGGCATGAACGGAGCTGGCGTTGATGAAATGCGACTTATTTATGCTAACGGAATTGAAGGGCTTCGTAATGGTGCCGTTGCAGGTCTTGGTGAAGTTTATGTTAATGATTTTCTCAAAGATTCAAATCACGATATTATGACAACATATTTATCTGCACTCACTTTAAATAATCCACTTGAAGCACAAAGACTTTTAAAAGATGAAGGTGTTAGAAATGATATAGGCAGAGCAGAAACGCTTCAAAAACTTGATGACTACGTAGCAAACTCTTTAAGTAATCAAGCAAAAAGAACTGCCGTTAATGAACTTGGCAATACTTTACGTGGAATGAACTCTGAAGAAGCAAGTAATATCATAAATGGAAAAGCAGATTTAAACAAAGTCATGAAGTTTATTGAATCAAATAAAAATCTTCCTGAAGGTTCAAAAGATTTGATTCTAGATATTTATGGCATTAATTCACGTTCTGAATATTACTATGATAAAGATAAAAAGAAAATCGTGAAACAAGAAGAGAAAGCAGGTCGTGGTAGAAGTTCTGCAAGTGGCAATCTTGTTGCGTTAAAGAAGTTATCAAAATCACAGAAAGAAGACCTTGCAATAAATCTTGAACAAGGACTTTATGATTTATTTTCTTTTGATACGCCTCAAAAAGTGAATCCTAAAAAAGCAGTTAAAAAAGGTGAAGCACAAGGTATTCAAAGTAATGTTCTTGCAAGGTTACAGTCAGTTGCACAAGCACAAGGTGCAATTGATACTGCTTATAATGCAGGAATTATTACAAAGGCACAACGTCAAAATATGATGAATAAATTTATTGAACCTATGACAAATTATCTTGAAGCCAACATGCAAGAACTTGATGAAAAATCAGGTTTCTTAGGTATTGGTGGAAAACTTGGTTATGGCAGATTAAAGCAAGAATTTAATATTGAAGGAATACCTTCAAACCATACAAATAAAATTAGAGCAGTTCAAAAATCTTTGCTGACGGCACAAGGTAGTTATTATTCTTCTTTAGAAACTGCACGTCAAAAATTAGGACTACAAAGCATTTATGACCTCGAAAATTTACCTGCTGACCAACAAAGACAGATTTATAAGCAAGCAAGCGAAAGTGCAGTTGCATATGCTAAACGTTACGGGGAACACCCTGAAGTATTTTTTGAAAAAGAATATCCACAATTATATGCACAAGGCGTTGCACTTTTTGGTGTTAAAGACGGTAACACACTTGCAAAGAAAGTTGCACAAGAAATATACAATGTGCCTGACGGCGAAAAACCTGATGTTAAAAAGGCAATGAGTAAAGCCGTAAGTGATATGTATTCAATAAAACGTGATAAAGCTATGATGACAAAAATCAAGATGTATGAAAAAGAACATAACTTTTTAAAACCGCCACAAATGGGATATATGCATGGTGGTATTTCATATAAACCAAGTGGCTATGATGAAAAAATGAAAGCATATACAAATCAACAAAATGAACGTATGAAGAAATTAAATATAAATGGACAAGATGTTCAAGAAACCGCAAGAAAATACGGGCTAACAGAATCGCAAGTTATTAGTATGCTTGAAATTCAAAACTATAAAAAACGCACAGGTGAAGATTATAAAATCTCTAAATAAAGGAACTAAACATGACAGATTTATTTGAACAAAATAATACAATGCAATATTTTCAAGATAGGGGAAATGAAGAACGACAAAATCAAATTAATGTTATAAATAATCTTGTTTCACCCGATTTTATTGAAAGCGAACAGAAAAAAGGGAAAATTACTGCATTTGAAACATTAAAAAATGCTAAAAAATGGGGTTACGCAATTCCTTATATTGGTACAAGTGCAGAAACAGTTGAAAACTTAAAAATATTAAATTTGCAAAATAAAGTTCGTGAAGGCGTTCAATTGTCTTCAGAAGAAATGGAAACATACAAAGAATTTGTTCTAGATATTGCAAGTCAATCAGCAAGAGGTCAAACAATTCCTTCAATGGCTTTTGACGGTTTTCTTCAATCTGTTCCTTACATGGGAGAATTTGGAGTTGGTCTTGCAACTTCTAAAGAAGGAATCGGTCTTGCTTCTTTGGGTCAAACAGGTGGCAAACTCGCAGTTAAAAAAGCACTTAAAGATTTAGGTGTTAAAACAATAAAGGACACAACTAAACAACAAGTAAAAAAACAAATTGCACTAAACACATCAAAAAATTTATTAAAAGACTCAACAATTGGTGTTGCAAAATTCAACATGAAATACTTACCTCAACAAGGGGTAAAACGTTTTAGCGAAGTTGAACTTGATGAAAATCTTATGGTTACCCCTGAAGGTCAAGTTTTAATTAATGAGGCAGAAAACAACCCTGCAACATCTGTATTAAAAGCAATGGCATTAATGCAAATTGAATCATTTTCAGAAACCGCAGGCTTTGCATTTAATTATGGGGAAAGGGCAATTGGTAAATATATCAGTCCTATCCTTTTAAAACATTTACCTTCAAAATTTATAACTAACTTAAATAAACTATCAAAACAAGTAACAGGTCTTTCAACTGTGAAGGCTCTTCAAAAATTTGGTTGGAATGGTCTGCTTGAGGAATATGGTGAAGAACGTGTTTCAGATTTTCTTCAAACAACTTTTGACCTTGACGGTCAAAAGGGGTATTCTTTTGAACAATTTTTACAAGCAATATTCCCACCAAAAGAACAGGCAATCGCAGAATTATTGTCATTTGCAATTATGGGCGGAACAGGTACGGGAATAAAAAAAGGTGTTGATTATTCACGTTATAGAAGTATTGCAAAAGATATTCAAGAAAAATCAAAAAGTAAAGACGGTTCATATGATATAGAGAAAATGAAACGTTTAATTAAAAGAAATAATCCTACAATTTCTGACGAAAATCTTAATAAAGCAGTCAAAAGTGTTAATGAAGGAATATTAAAAACTAAAGATTATTCCGTTGATGATTTTCTTCTTGATTGTGGTGTATTCAGAATGTATGCAAGAAAAAGCAATACAGATGAACGTTTGACAAAAATTCTTCAAGAGGGTGGTGTTAAAGAAGAAGAAATTGAAAACTTTCTTGACTATGCTTCTTTAGATGATAAAGCACAACTTTTAAAAATACACGAAGAAGCAAACATACCAAAACAAGATTATTCTGCATTGAAATCTGATTTGTTAAAAGCAGGACACAGTGAAGAACAAGCAGACCTTGAAGTTCAAAGTCTTAACAGGATTGATAAAATTCTCATGGACAAATACAACGCAGAAGGTGAAGCGGAAAATTTGATTAAAAAAAGAAATTTAAAAATTCAGGCTTTGCAAAACGAAGTTCAACAACAAAAAGAAAAAGAATATGTTCAAAATTCCGAATTAAAGCAAAAAGAAATTTATCATTTTAAACCCTCTGAATTAAAAACAAATGCAAAACTTTTTCAATATAAAGAAAATTCTGACGAAGAAGGTAAAACGGACAGAATGAATGGTGTTGAAGAATGGTCTGCACAAGATTCAGGTATTGTTATTGTTTGGGAATCAAAAGAGGGGCAAAAATATATTGCGGACGGTCATCAAAGGCTTGGACTTGCTAAACGTTTGAATGATGAAAACATACGCCTTGACGGTGTTTTATATCGTGAAACTGACGGCTACACCCCTGAAGATGTAAGAATGATAGCTGCTAAAAAAAATATTGCAGAAGGCTCGGGTACTCCGATTGACACTGCAAAAATTTTGCGTGAGCTTGGCGGTGCTGACAATTATCCTGCTTCACTTCCTCGTAGGGGTGCAATGTATGAATATGGAATTGCTCTTTCACGTCTTGGTGATGAAGCATTTGAAAAAGTTATTAACGGTTATGTTACACCTGCACAAGGTGCATTAATTGCAAATATTATAAGAACAGACCATGCAAAACAATCTTTGGCAATTGATGTTATTGCACAAGAAGGAATTGAAACATTATCAGAAACTGAACTTATGGCAAGACAGGTTTTATCAACTCCTACTGAAACAGTAGAACAAACAAATTTGTTTGGCACTCAAAATATTCTTCAATCTTCAGCCGTTGAAAAAATTAAAATTATTGACGGTGCTATAAAACAATTAAAAAAATCTAAAAACTTAATGGCACATCTTGGAAATAATTCAAGGGCGATTGAGAAAAACGGTAATAAATTAAACAAGAAAAATAATGAAGAATTAAAAAAATCTGCTGAAATTGCAATTGAGGTTGTAAAAAAACAAGCATTTTATGAGGGAATAATTTCTAATAAAGCAAATGAACTTGCTCAAAAAGAAAAGAATGGTGAAATATCTCATAATGAAGCAATAAAACAATTTGTTGATTTTGTCATGCGTGATGATATTATTGACGTTATTTTTAATGGTGAAAAAATTTCTGAAGAAAAAAACACAGAAAGCATTGAACAACCTTCTGAAGAACATACAGAAGATATAAATAATGGTCAAGGCAGTTTATTTAATATGCCAACACCACAAGAAGAATTAAATAATGAATTACCAAAATTTAAACCTGAAAAAAAACCTGAATCAATAGATAAATATGAAGATTATGGCGAAAAAATTGAAGGTGCAAAAAAAGATTTATGGGTTTCTTATCGCTCATCTTTGGAACGTCCATTGACAGATGATTTTGAAAAAATATCTTTATCGAAAGACTTCCCTGAACCAAATTATGAAGGTTTGATTAGGGAAGGTATTGATGTGAATATTTTAGCAACAATAAAAGCATTGCGTGATATTATTCCAACTAAACCACGTGGTAGATACGGAACATATAAGAGAAAAGAATATATTCAAGTTTTAAAATTTGTACGTGAACTTGCAAGTGATTTAATCAGTGGTAAGAAGAAATTAACTGATATTGATGAAGCATTAAGTTCAACAAAAGATATTAAAGAACAAGTTCAATTATATATTGAACTTGGTTATCCTGCTTTCAAAAATGCCAATGGGTGGAAAATTAGAAGTGGAGTTTTTTCGATTGCAAATGGTGAAAAGCTAGATAAACCAACAACAATGTATTATGCGTATAATATGAGCAATAAAGCAAGAAAATCATCTAAAGCCTTTAAAACAAAAGAAGAACTGATTGATTATTTGCGTGAAGAATTTAATAAAGAACCTGAAAAAGAAGAACGCAAAACTAAGTTAGACATTTATCAGGTGTATAGAACCGGCGAAATAATCATTGGTAAAAAAGTTGGTACAAATAAATATATTGACTTAAAAGGCGGTTTTACTTCTGCAAAAGAAGCAAGAGCATATTATAAAGAAAATGAAAAAGAATTATTAGAAAAATTGCAAAAACTCAAAGAAACACCTGAAACAAGAGGGTCTGCAAATAAAGAACGTGTCGGTGAAGATTATCGTGAAGGAATGAATATTACACCTGAAAAATTTGCAAATGAATTTGGTTTTAGGGGTGTTCAATTTGGCAATTATGTTGAACAATCAAAACGCATTGAAGACATGAATGAAGCATATGACGCACTTCTTGATTTAGCTAATTTAATTGATGTGCCTTCAAGAGCAATTTCTCTTAATGGTTCACTTGGTATTGCTTTTGGTGCTAGAGGTAGTGGGGGAAAGTCTGCTGCAAAAGCACACTATGAACCTGATGAAGTTGTTATAAACTTGACAAAGAAAAAAGGTGCAGGTTCGCTAGCTCATGAATGGTGGCATGCACTTGATAATTTTTTTGGAAAATTAGAAGGTAGTGAAATTGGTTACATCAGCGAACGTTATGCTTCAAAGACCGTAAGACAAGAAGTTTTTGAAGCATATAAAGGAATTGTTAATGTTCTGAAGAAAACTATGTTTGACCGTTCGCAAAAGATTGATTTAACAAGGACAAAAGATTATTGGTCAACTACACGTGAAATGACCGCAAGAGGTTTTGAAGCATATATAATTGCAAAAGCAAAAATGAAAGGCTTCAGAAATGATTATCTTGCGAATATTTTGACTGAACAGGAATATAGGGATATTGAATTATATCCATATCCATATGAATCAGAAATGAAAGAAGTAATTGAAGCATATGATAAATTATTTTCTGTTTTAAAAACAAAAGAAACCGAAAAAGGAATTACTTTTTATCAATCCGCATATCATGGTACACCTCACAATTTTGATGAATTTTCGACTGACAACATAGGTTCAGGCGAAGGTGCACAGGCTCATGGTTGGGGGTTATATTTTGCTGAAAATAAGGATGTTTCTGAAACATATAGACAAAATTTATCACCTCAAAAGTTATATTATAAAAATAAAGAAATTTCTTCAAAAGATTTTTTAATGTGGGATATATATAAAAATGGAAAGCAAAAAAGGTTAAAATTTACAGAGAATTTATTAAATGATTTTAAATCTAGAAAAGATGTAGTAAATGAACACATAAAAAATAAAGATACAGGTGAATTTATTAATGGTGAATGGCAATATAATAATTATGAAAAAGAGCTAGAAATTTTAAATCAAGAAATTGATGATACGTTGAAACTGTTCAAAAAAATACAAAATGTTGATGTATCAAAATTTAAACTTGAAACTGTTGGCGGTCAACTTTATGAAGTTGATATTCCTGAAGCTGACGTTTTACTTGATGAAAATAAATATTATTCTGAACAGAGCGAATTTGTTAAGAACGCATTAAAAAAAATGTATGAAGATAATTGGGAAAAATATCCTTCCGAAACAAAACTCGCACAGATTATTTATACAAACAATACAAAGGAAGAATATGCTGATAATTTAGCATATAAAGAAGGAAGAACTATTTATCAAGCATTGTCAAAAATGGTAGGTTCTGACAGAAAAGCAAGTGAATTATTAAATGAGTACGGAATAAAAGGAATAACTTATGACGGAAATCAGGATGGGCGTTGTTATGTGATTTTTGATGATAAAGCAATTAAAGTATTAAATAAATATTATCAAGAAAAAGAGCAACAACAACGGGCAAAAATTGAATTTGGAAATAATGAAACAATTATCACTTTAGCGGAAGGTCATGATTCAAGTTCATTTATGCATGAACTCGCTCATATGTATTTGCATGATATTCAAGAGCTTGCAAAAACAAATAAACGTGCAGAAAAAGATTTGCAAGAAATTTATAATGTTTTAGAATTTGATGAAAAAAATGCAACTCCTGAAGAATTTATAGATATGCACGAACGTTTCGCAAGAAGTTTTGAAGCATACCTTTTAAATGGTGAAGCACCAACTGCAAGGTTGAAATCTGTATTTGAACGTTTCAAAGAGTTCTTAAAAGATGTATATGAAACATTGTCAGATTTGAATGTAAACTTTTCAAAAGAAGTTCAAGAATGTTTTGATAGATTATTTACAACGGATGAAGAATATGAAAAAGAGGTTTTGCCTTTATATAAACAAAATCAAGAACTTGCTGATAGTATAAATCAACAAGAAACTTTGTCATATAAAATAAAAAATAATCTTAATGCTGTAACTGAAGCATGGAAAAGTTTTTATGACACAGTGATTATTCCTATTGATACACGTCTTGGGAAAATATCACCCGAGTTAAAAAAACTTTTAAGAAAACATACTTTTGATATGACATATCAGGCAAAATTAGATTGTGATAAAATCACACCATTTCTACTGAAGATAAAGGAAATTAAAAAGAATAAAAGCACGATTGAATATAATGGTACACAGTTTAACGCATATAATTTATTATCTTATGCTTTGAATAACCGTGATTCATATATGGTGAATAAAATAGTTAAATCTTTAGAAATTAAAGAAGAATTTGAGCAAGTACGTGCTTTATTAGACCAACTTCATGAAGAAACTGAATCTGTTGGTTTGTCTGTTGGTTATCTTGAAAGTTACTATCCACGAATGGTAAAAACTGACAAAACAGATGAATTTATTGATTTATTTGAAAAGATGACACGTGAAGAAGAAATTGATATAAAGAACCAACTTCTTGAACTTGATGAAGCAGAATATTCAAATGTTAAAAGAACTATTAAAGAGAATGATGTACATGGTTTATGGAGTAATGCTGATAAGGCAAAAATGATTAATACCACAATTCGTGGTTTTGGTAAAAACAATATAATGTTGTCAAGAATCGGGCAATTAAAATTTGAGCGTATTATTGACAAACTGACACCTGAACAACAACAATTCTATGAACCTATCGAAAAAGCACTTTCAAACTATGTTATTGGTGCAAGAAAAAATATTGAAGAAAGAAAATTTTTCGGTGCAGAAAATAAAGAGGTTTCAAAACTTCGTGCTTCTATAAAACGCAAACGTGAAACTTTGCGTGAAGTAAAAACACGTACACCTGCACAAGCAAAATGGAAAGAATTAAATCGTCTTAAATATGAACTTGCACCTATTGAAATTAAGATTGAAACAATTTCAGGTGAATTAAAAAACAATCTTAATGAAATCAAAACGATAACAGATGAAGAAAAGAAAGAAAAAGTTCAAGGATATATAAATAACCAAAAAGAGAATTTAACCCTACTTAATGAGCGTGCTGACCGTTTAAAATCACAAATAAAATGGGTAGAGGAAAACAATAATTTAAAAGTTAAAAATGTTGTTGTAAAACGTTTAAAAGATGAAATTTTAGGATTAAACAAGCAAATTGAAGAAATCATTGGTGATATTGACCACGTTGAAGATAGCATTGGAAGACTTATTGCTGACCTTGCAGAAAAAGGTGTAATTCACGTTAAAGATGAGCGTGTTGTAAGAGATTTGCTTGTTTCACGATTTAATACAATCAGACTTGAAAAAGTTGCGACAACGTTACGTGATGCAAGCACAATTGTTACATTGAACGATATAACAAATGCAGTAACACAGATTACTGACTTAACCTTTTCTGCTTTTAAATTTGGTTTGTTTAACACGTTTCAAGGCATGCGTGGGGTTGAAGGTCTAACAAGAGAATCTTTAGGAATAAATAATATTGCTGAAGAATTTAGAGGTGCAAGCGGTCTTTCAAATTGGCTAAATAAACAATTAAAATTTATTGGTCTTGATTTAATTGACGGTTTTGCAAAAAACACTGCAATAAATGCTTCTGTTCTTACCGCACGGCAAAAAGCAAAAAAGAATGACGAAAGTTTTAATGATAAATTAAAATTCTTATTCGGTGAAAAAGAAGCACAAAAAGTTAAGCAAGATTTAATTAATGGCAAAATGACAGATGAGATTGTTTTTATTGCATTTAATGACCTTGCAGATATTCAACCTATTTCAACCGACCAAATGGCAAGAGGTTATTTGTCAGGATTTAAACCTTTATATGTTCTAAAAACATATAGTATAAAAGCACTCGATATTTTGAGAAATGAATGTTTTTCAAAAATATCTTCAGGAGTTAAAAACCTAAAAAGCAATAAAGCAAAAGGAATAGAAGAAATTGCTGAAGGTATGAAAAACTTAATAAGGCTACAAATATTTATGTGGATGTTCGGGCTTCCGCAAGATTTAATAAAAGACCTTATTGCAAATCGTGAATTTGATATACCTGACCATATTATTGACAATATCCTGATTTTTGGCATTTTCAATAGATTTTTAATAAATAAAGTTGCTGACAATCCTGCAAACATTTATTTGGAAAATGTTAAACTTCCTGCAATTCAAGCAATTGGCGATTTGGTAACAGGCATTAAACAAGTTCAAAAGGGCAAAAAAGAGGTTAAAGACCTTTATGTTTGGTCAAGAGTGCCTATTGTAGGAAAGCTTTATTACAATTGGCTCGGTGGTAAAAAAGACAAAAGAGTGAAACTTAATTAAAAAGGAGTGCAAAAATGGCAAATGAAGTTGATTACAATCCTTGTCAATATTTAGGCAACGGACAAACACGTGATTTTTCATTTAATTGGAAAGTCATTGTAGTTGATGAATTAATTGTCGAACTTGAAGCAGTTTCGACAGGAACAATTACAAGACTTACACGTGGAACTGATTATACTGCAAATATTAATGCGGTTGGTGGGAATATTACGCTTACAACTGCACCTTCGGAAGATTATTATATAAATATCAGTAGGAAAACTTCAAACTATCAATCAAAAGGTTATTCAACATCAACGGGTTTTCAAGGTTCTGAAATTGAAAAATCTTTTGACAAAGTTTCTTGTTGTCTTCAGGATATGGATTATAATATTGAAACTTTTAAAACAAATTTTTCTTCCGAAGTTACAACTGAAATTCAAGAAAATAAAAAAGATACTGACCAACAAATTCAAGAAAACAAAATAGATACTGACCAACAAATTGAAGAATTTGAAAAGGAAGTAAATCAAAAAATTCAACAAGTTAATGAAGCGGTTCAGAAATTAAACAGGCTTGATGAAGTTCTTGAAGAATGTGAAGGTTATTCAGAAAATGCAGAAAATCAAGCAACAATTGCAACTCAACAAGCAAGTAATGCAGGTATTTCTGCAACATCAGCAAGCAATTCTTTAAGTGCAGTTATCCAAGAACATGAAGAAATTGTTTCAGATATGCAAGCAATAAGAACACAAACACTTAATGAAATTGATACGGAAATGACAAAAGATTTTGAAATAGCAAAAAGATATGTTGCAGAAAGTGGGGGAAAAGGAATGCCAACAGATATATGCAGGAATTTAAACATAAGGATTGATTCAGATAACAGAAAAGTTTATTTGAATTGGAAAGACCCTTCAGACACCGTTAATGAATTTAATCAAATTATGTCTTCATGGAAAGGCACAATTGTTACAGTTAAACCTAATTCATACCCTCAAAATTATGATGACGGCACAATTATTTTAAATAATACAGTTAGAAATAAATATTACAATCAATCTTTTGTATATAATGTGCCTGTTGGTGTTGATATAAGTACGTTAAAATTTAGGGTATTCCCTTATTCAGTAAATGATGTTTACAATAAAAATAGTTTGAATTGTTTTGATGTTGCAACTGTTTATGAATTTGTCCTTGATAATAACAATTCAAATGTAAATGGTTGCATTTCATATCCTGAAGGTTGTGTAAATGAACACTTTACGCCTGCATATATGGACTATACAAATAATGTTTTCAAAGGTGGTGATTGGTCCGGAACGTTTATTATGGAACTTGCAAAACCTGTAATGCTATATAATCAGAACGCACTTGATGAAAATGATAATTCCTTGAATGGTCAGATTATGGAATACTTAAACCCTGAAGACCATACATTAACAATTGACGGAACTCCTTCGCATATTTCTGATACAAGTTGCAACGCAAATGCAATGGTTCAATTTAAGCAAGTTTGGATTAAAGTTGTTAAAATAGCTACAAGAAAATATCATTTCTTTATTGCAAATAAGCAGGTTGATTCGGATTATAAATGTTGGTCGCATTATGATAAAGACGGTAATTTGAAAGAATATTATTATCGTGCAATGTTTGACGGTGCAAATGTTGGAAATGTAATTAGAAGTATTGCAGGATTAGCCCCTTGTGTAAATGTTGCAGGAAATACGCAAATTGCATATGCACAAGCAAACGGTTCAGGTTATGATGTTGATGAAGCAAGTTTTGTAATGATGATTCAAGCACTTTTAATGCTTATTAGTAAATCAACTGATACTCAAGCAAAGTTTGGTGCAGGTCGCAATTCGGGTGGCTCATCAAGCAGTTATAATCAACTTACAAGTGGTCAACGTTTAAAAAGTGGTCAGTTCTATGGTGATAATTCAAATGGCTGTGTTAAAGTTTTCTTTATGGAAAATTTTTGGGGAAATGTTTGGAAAATTGAAAATGGTATTATTCAAAAGAATAATAAACTCTATTTAAAATTAACACCAAACACTAATGACGGCACAACTGCAACTGCATATAACACAGACGGTACAAATTATATTGATACAGGAATAACACTTACAGGAACGTCAGGTGGTTATATTAGCGGTGTTACAATGGTTGAAGGTTATGGATTGTTGCCCGATACAGTTAGCGGTTCTTCTTCCACCTTCCTTCCTGACGGTGCATGGTGGAGTGCTTCTGTTGTCGGCTTCGCTCGTTTTGGTGGCAGTTCTTTCAACGGTCTTCTTTGCGGTTCTTTTGCTTTGACTGTCAATAACGTTG
>CALUUL010000021.1 GCA_944323945.1 Candidatus Gastranaerophilales bacterium | reverse complement strand
AGTGATGAAAAACTTCAAGAACAGCTTAATAGCAATGTTGATGAAAAAATAAGTAAAGTCTATGAAGAAATTTCAAAAAATTACGATTTTACAAAAGAAAATGATGAAAAACTTCAAGAACAGCTTAGTAGCAATGTTGATGAAAAAATAAGTAAAGTCTATGAAGAAATTTCAAAAAATTACGATTTTATAAAAGAAAGTGATGAAAAACTTCAAGAACAGCTTAATAGCAATGTTGATGAAAAAATAAGTAAAGTCTATGAAGAAATTTCAAAAAATTACGATTTTACAAAAGAAAATGATGAAAAACTTCAAGAACAGCTTAGTAGCAATGTTGATGAAAAAATAAGTAAAGTCTATGAAGAAATTTCAAAAAATTACGATTTTATAAAAGAAAGTGATGAAAAACTTCAAGAACAGCTTAATAGCAATGTTGATGAAAAAATAAGTAAAGTCTATGAAGAAATTTCAAATGTTCAAAATAATTTGGATATAATCAAGTCAGAAAATGATGAAAGAATTAATATATTTGAGATTGAGGTTTCAGATAAGATAAATAACTCTGAAACAAATATTAGAAATGATATAAAAAATATCGAGAAAAATATATACGAAGAAATTACAAAAAACAACAGTTATACAGAATATTTAGTGCAAACGGTTGAAGAAAAACAAAACCAAAAAAGGCTAGAGATATTAACTTCGCTTAAATCTTCTATAAATATACTTAAAACTAATATTGATTCAAAGTTAAATGCAGAAATCAATTCATTAAAAGTACTAACTGAAGATAAAGTTAAACTCTTAGAAGAATTGTTTTATAGTGAGAATAAAGCTCTAGAAGTAAAATTATCAAAAGAAACTAATCATAAATTTAGTGAACTTTATTCTTATACAAATGAAAATATTTCTAAAACTTATAAAGAAATTAACGATTCTCATTATAAACTTGAAAATATTATAAATGACGGAATTTATAATTTAAATAGTAATCAAGAAAACATAAAAGGTGAAATAAATTATCTAAAAGAAAGTATTGATAAAAAGATTAGTTATGAAGCTTTAAGTTCAGTTTTTGTAGAAATGGAAAATAAATTGACAGAACAAAAAATGGAATATGATGAGCATATTTTTAAGTTACAAACAGAATTTGATGAAAAAATAAATCAACAAAGAATAAAATATGAAAATAAGCTAATAAATATGGAAAATCAAATCGCTCAAATGAGTATTGAAATAAATGAACACAAAAAAAGTTTATTCACAAAATTAATTCAAAAACTAAGAAAATCAAAAAAGAGATAAAATATGAAATCGCCAAAAGTATCTTTAATTTTAATATATAAAAATCAAAATAATATAAAAGAGTGCCTAAATAGTCTTATATTTCAATCATTTAAAGATTTTGAAATTATATGTATAAATAATGCTTCAAAAGATGATGCGGAAAGTATTGTAAAAGAGTTATCTAATAAGGATGAAAGAGTTAAATTAATTAGTTTACCTATATATAACGATAATATAGCTGCAAAAAAAATAGCACTTGGTATAGCTAGTGGTGATTTTGTTTGTTTTGTTAATTCTTTTGAAATATATGATAATGATTTTGTTAAAGATTTATATTTAAAATCTATTGAAGAAAATGTAATTAATACGAAAGAAAATCATTTTTATAGAAGAAGTTTTCTTGAAAATGACGAAGAAATTGTTCAACTAATAATTGATAAAGTAGACCAAGAAATTCAGAAATACAGAAGTGTTATAAATGAACAAAATGATTCAATTAAAAATGAATTCAATAAATTCTGTCAGAATAATGTAGAAACTATAAAAAATAATTCTTACGAGATTTTGTGTCGTTTTAACCAATTAGAAAAAGTATTTTATGATAAAGACTACCAAAACCAAATAAAAAATAATGAATTAATAAATGAAGTAAGTTCGAAAAGTGAAGATTTGACTAAGCAAATTTATGATGATATTGCTAAAGTTTATGATTATATCAATTCGGAAATAAATAAAAAAGGCTTGGAAATAAACCGTGTATATGATGAAATAAGTAAAAATTATCAATATACAGAAAAATTGGTTATAGATAAAAATAATGAAATATCTTCTGTTATAAGTAATGGTAAAGATGATATTTGGAATAAAATATCAGAACTTGAAAAGGAAATAATAGTAAGGTACGTTAATTTAAAAAGATTATTGGATATTCAAATAGATGAAATTGATTCTAAAATAAAAGCTTTAAACAGTGGCAATTTACCTGAATATAATGTATTGGATTTAGAAAAGACAGTTTCTGTAAATCTGGATAAAATGTACCTGCATATAAATAATACATCTTCAATATTTTATGAAGAGCTAACTAAAATTTATAAAGAAATGAATGAAAAATTGTGCCAAAGAAATGAGGAAAATAAATATTTTCTTGAACAAAAAATAACTGAATTAAGAAATGAGTTTGATGAAAAATTAAAAAATCTAAAGGAAGAAATTACGGGATAATTAATAATGCCAAAAGTATCAGTAATAATACCATTTAATAATGTTGAAAACTATATTAAAGAGTGTCTGAATAGTGTTTTATGTCAAACACTTAATGAAATAGAAGTTATTTTAATAAATGATGCATCTACTGATAGAACATTAGAAATTGTTGAAGGATATTTACAAAAAGATTCAAGAATTAAACTTATAAATCTAACCGAGCGAAAAGGTCAAGGTTTTGCAAGAAATAGAGGTATAGAAATAGCTCAAGGGGAATATATCGGCTTTGTTGATTCTGATGATTTTATTGAACCTGATATGTTTGAGTGTTTATATAATAGTGCCAAAACAAATAATACCGATATATCTATGTGCCAAGTTAGAGAATATGATGATATAAATGAAAATTATATAACTTCTGATTATTATTCATTAAATTGTTTATCTGATTTTCAAAATAATGTTTTTAGTGCGGAAGATACAAAAAATTATATCTTAGATATAAATGTTGCATTATGGAATAAAATCTATAAAAGAGAATATTTAAAAAATATAGGAGAGCAATTTCCGGAAGGATATATTTATGAAGATTTACCATTTTTCTTTGGAACATATATTCCTGCAAAAAGAATACAAATAGTTTGGAAGAATCTATATAGTTATAGAATTAATCGTAAGAATTCTACGATGCAACAGTTTAATAATAAAATATTAGATCGTATACCAATGGTTTCACTTACTTACGAAAAATTGAAGAAAATTCCTTATTTAAGTGATTTAAAACAGAAGATTCAAGCTTGGATTATAAATGATTTATTTCATAGATATTCACTTTTGAAAGAAAATTATCATAAAGAATTTTTCTTTCAAATGAAGAAAGTTTTTCAAAGTTTAGAGATAGAAAATATAGAAGATGAATATTGGAAAAGGGTTTATTATTTTCAAGGTTATCTTCTTGTTATAAACAATAGTTTTGAAGATTTTAATAATAAAGTTTTTATGGAATATCTTGATATACATAAGGTAGAAGATAGACTTCGTTCTGAAATTATTGGTATAGATGAAATTGATAAACGTTTTAGTTCTGTATATCAAGAAATAACGAAAAATTATAAATATACTGAAGAACTTTTTTCTGAAGCAAAAGATATAAAAGGTAATCTTGATGGAAAAATAGAAAATATTTATAACGACATAGAACAAAATAAAAATGAATTATATTTAAATATAGAAAATAGCAAAACTGATATTGTAAAAGAAACAGATTCAAAAATCTCTCAAGTATATGAGGAAATAACGAAAAATTATAAATATACTGAAGAACTTTTTTCTGAAGCAAAAGATAAAAATGTTGAATTTTCATATGAGATAGAAAAAGTTTTCAAAAATTTAGAATCAAATAAAAATGAATTATATACTAACCTAGAGAATAGTAAACAAGGTTTAATAAAAGAAACTGATTATAAAATTTCACAAGTATATGAAGAAATAACAAAAAACTATAAATATACAGAAGAATTATTCTCAAAGTTGAATGAAGAAAATTCCGTAATTTATAATAAAATTGAAGAAAATAAGTTGAATTTGCTTCAAGATACTGATTTAAAAGTCTCTCAAATCTATGACGAAATAACAAATAATTATAAATATACAGACGAACTAGTGCAAGGAAATTTAGATAAACTTGATTCAAAAATAAATTCGGATTTGGAAAATAAATACAATCACATAAATGAACGCCTCGAAGAGAAGTCTAAATATTTATACAATGATATTAAAGATTTATCTTTTGTGTTACAAAATAATTTTATAGAACTAAATAAAGAACAAGATAGAATTTCAGAGCAAAATAAACAAATTTTTTCAGATATCGATTATTACAAAAAAGAGACTGAAGAGAAAAATATTCAATTAAGAAAAGAATATAAAGAATTTGTTGCAACAAAAATACAAAGTATATCAAATAATTTTGAACAGTTAGATTTGGAAGTCAAAAAGCATATTGAAATTCTTAGGAGTAGACTTGAAGAGGAAAGACAAGAAAATATACAAAATATAGAAGAATTGAAATCTCAATTTTATTATGAATTTAGGAATCAAGAAAAAATGTATCAGGAAGAAATTGAACGTATAAGAAAGCAAATGCAAGAAATGGAAATAAAACTAAGAGAAGAAATGAAATCTCCAATTAAGAGATTAATAGAAAAATATAAAGTAAAATTGGAGAAATAAAATTGGCAGAAATATCTGTAATAGTACCAGTTTATAATGTTGAAAATTATTTAAAAAAATGCTTGGAAACTATTGTTAATCAAACTTTTAAAGATATAGAGATAATATGCGTAAATGATGGATCAACAGATAAGTCAAGAAAAATATTAGAAGAATATAAAAATAAAGATTCTCGAGTAATTATTGTTGATAAACAAAATGGAGGGCTGTCATCTGCTCGTAATGCAGGATTGAAAGTTGCAACAGGTAAATATATCAGTTTTATTGATTCTGATGATTGGGTTGATTTAGCTATGTTAGAGAAGCTATATAAAAATATAACATCTCTTAATACAGATATCTCAATATGTGCAGTTCATCTTTTTGATGAACAGGAACAAAAATTAAATGATAAAGAGCCATATTTTAATCTTAATTATTTTGATACGTCTTTTGATGGAAAAGTCTTTTCATATAAAGAAACAAAAGATTTTTTAATGGATGTATGTGTAATGGCTTGGAATAAGTTATACAGAAAAAGCTTTTTAGATGAATATAAAGCTGAATTTCCAGAAGGTTTAATTTTTGAGGATGGACCTTTCTTTTTTTCTATATTTTTTAAGACTCAAAGAGTTTCGATAGTTAGAGATTTTTTATATTACTACAGAATAAATAGAACAGGTTCAATTGTCCAAAAAGGCGGTATAAAGTTCTTGGATATTATAGATGTTGTTAATTTAATGTATTCTTCTTTAGAAAAAACAGATATATTCGAAGATGTAAAGTATGATTTTTTTCATAGGAAAGCAGATGATATAATATATCGTTATGAATTAATTTCTCTGAAATTAAAGAATAAATTTTCAAAGAAGTTCAAAAAAGAATCTATATTATTGGATGAATCTATATTTGATTATGCATATATAAATAAAAAAATGCCAATAACCTATAAAAATATTTGTGCAATCAAGAATAAGACAAGCATTTTGAGTTTTTATTATAGGAAACTTATTATAAGATTAATGTATAAAATAATGCAAGTTTTATATACAGAGAAAAATATATATTATTTTAAATTCTGGAATTTTAAAATAAGATTAAAGAAACGAGCAAATTTATATGATGTTTGGTATGAAAATGATAAAATTTATATTGTTTTATTTAAGAAAATAAAATTTAAAATTAAGTTTGAGTATTCAAAATTAGAACAGAAGTAAAAAATGAAAGCACCCAAAATATCCGTAATAGTTCCTGTATATAATGTGGAGAAGTATTTAGCAAAATGTTTGGATAGTATTTTATGTCAAACTTTTTCAAATATAGAGATAATATGTGTAAATGATGGATCAACTGATAAATCAAGAAAAATACTGGAAGAATATAGAAATAAAGATTCTCGCATAATTGTTGTTGATAAAAAAAATGGAGGATTATCATCAGCACGTAATGCAGGAATGAAAGTTGCAAGAGGTGAATTTTTCAGTTTTATTGACTCTGATGACTGGATAGATGCTAGAATGCTTGAGAAGTTATATAAAAATATAACTTTACTAGATACTGATATTTCAATATGTGCAGTCCATCAGTTTGATGAAATGAATCAGAAAATTGATGATTCAAATCCTTATTATACTTTAGAGTATTTTGATTCAAGCTTTGATAATAAATCATTTTCATATAAAGAAACGAAACCATTTATAATGGATGTATGTGTAATGGCTTGGAATAAGTTATATCGCAGAAGTTTAATTGATAGATGTCAGGCTGAATTTCCTGATGGATTAATATTTGAAGATGGCCCATTTTTCTTTACAATTTTCTTCAAGACCAATAAAGTTTCAATAGTTAGAGAGTTTTTATATTATTATCGAGTAAATAGAATAGGTTCAATTATTCAAAAAGCTGGCAAGAAGTTTTTGCATGTTATAGATGTTGCAGAAATTATGTATAACAAGATAAAAGATTTGCCTGATTTTGAAGATATTAAATATATATTTTTTCGCAAAAAGGTTGAAGACTTTATATATCGTTTTGAACATCTTAATCCAAAATATAAGTCTGCATTTGCAAAAAAAATGAAAAATGAAAGTTCGTTGGTTAACGAAGACATATTTCCTCCATCAATGGTAAGAGGCAGATTTAAATATAATTATTTCCTTTTTAAAAATTTAAAAACAGGTAGTATTTTGTATTATGAGTTTCAGAAGTACAAGATAAAAACAATGTATAAATTAATGGAAATACTATACAAAGAAGATGGTGTATACTATTTAAAATATAAGAGCCATATTTCCAAATTTAAAAAATGTCCTCAAATATTTGATATTTATTACTTGAATGATAGAATTTATGTACGAGTGTTAAAGAAGATAAAGTTTGATTTTACATTTAAGTTTTCAGAGTTGGAGAAGTTAAATGAAGATGACTAAAGTATCGATAATAGTTCCGTTTCATAATGTGGAAAAATATATTTCAAAGTGTTTGACTTCATTAATATATCAGTCATTAGAAGATATAGAGATTATTTGTATTAATGATGCATCTACGGATGATTCAAAAAATATAGTACAACATTATATGGAAAACGATGAAAGAATAATATTATTAAATGTAGAAAATATGTCAGGTCAATCGTATGCAAGAAATTTAGGACTTGAAGTTGCATCAGGTGAATACATAGGTTTTGTTGATTCTGATGATTGGGTTGAACTTGATATGTTTGAAAGAATGTATAATAAGGCGAAATCAATAGATTCAGATATAACAATGTGTCAAGCACAATTATATGATGATAAAGAACAAACATTTTATACAAATGATTATTATAGCTTAAAATCTTTAGAAAAATATGGAGATAAAGTCTTTACACCAGAGGAAACAAAAGATGAAATTTTAAATATTAATGTTGTACTTTGGAACAAAATATATAAAAGAGAGTTTTTACAAAATACTTTGGTTAAATTCCAAGATGGATATATATATGAAGATTTGCCATTCTTTTTTGAAACATATTTAAAAGCTCAAAGAATAAATATATTATGGGAAGCACCATATTATTACAGACAAAACAGGCAATTTTCAACAATGCAGAATTCAGATAAAAAGGTGTATGATAGAATTCCAATGGTTGAAAGAACATATAATGTACTAAAACAAGCACAGTTTTTTGAAGAAAAAAAAGCAGAGATAATAAGCTGGATAATAGATGATATTTTTCACAGATATACATTATTAGAAGATAAATATTATGAAGATTATTTTGCAAAGATGAAAGAGTTCTTTCAAAGAATAAAACTTACAAAAGAAGATGAACAAGAGCTTGCTAAAAGTTATTGTTATGATGAGTTTAAAAATATATTAGAGCGTTCATATTATGGTTTTTGGAATTTTTTGGTAGAGAAATATAAAACATCAAATAAAAGAATAAAAGCCGCCGAGCATAAATGTAATTTGGATATTATAGCTATTAAAGAATATCTGGAACAATATAAAAAAGAAGCAAATGAAGAAAAAAACAGAATAGAAGAATGGTGGAAAAATCATTGTGAGGAAGAAGTTAAGAAGAAAATAGATGAACAATTTCATTATATGGAAGCAAGAAAATCAGAAGAATTAAAAGCTGCATATGAAGAATGGCATTCAAAACTAGTAAAACAAGAGTATGAACTAAAGGCTTGGCAGGCTGAATCAGTAAAACAAGTTACGGAAAAATTAAAAGCTGATTATGAATGGAAACTGGAAGAACAAAAACAACAATATCAAGAAGCTTTAATAAAACAAAAAGAATATTATGAAAATAATTATTTATTGGTTAAAATAATATTAAAGTTTTATAAAACGCTAGAGCAGTTGAAGAATAAAATAAAAAGAATAATAAAGAAAAATTAGGATTAGTAATGGCAGATACACAAGAACAATTTGTAAAACTTGAAAAAGAATTTCAACAGGAAATAGCAATTCAAAAAAGATTTTATGAAAGTGAAATAGAGCTTTTGAAAGCGCAATTTGGATATGAAAAAGAAAAATTAAAAGTTGAGTACGAAAATAAACTTATTGAAGAAAAAAAAGAAAATGAGGCATTTTATAATGTAAAATCAGTTGAAGATTTAGAAAAACAAAAAAATTATTATCTGTCAGAACTTGAATCTCAAAAGGATTGGTATGAGAAAGAAATAATAAGACGTCAAAAAGAAACAGAAGACTGGCATGTTAATAATTTAGAAAACCAAATATCAGAGCTAAAAAAAGGCTATGAAGAAATGCTTGAAGCTCAAAAAGATAAATTCAATGTTCAAGAAGAAGCATTAAGTCAGTATATTATTGAACAGAAAAAATATTATGAGGAACAATTAAAACCGTATAAAAAATTAATCAAGTTAGGAAATAAAATTCAAAAAAAATTGCATCTAAATAGAAAAAATAAAGATGGAAATAAAGAAGAAAAAATTATTAAAACAGAAACAATAAATGAATGTCAAAAAAACAATGAAAAGCCAAAAGTATCGGTAATCTTGCCAGTGTATAATGTAGGTAAATATTTGAGGCAGTCGCTTGATAGTTTGATAAATCAAACATTAAAAGATATCGAAATTATATGTGTGGATGATGGTTCTACAGATGATAGCTATGATATTTTAGAAGAATACAAACAAAAAGATGCAAGAATAAAAGTTATTCATAAGGAAAATAAAGGTACAGGTGCAGCAAGGAATGATGGATTAAGACTTGCTGAAGGAGAATGTATAGGCTTTGTAGATCCTGATGATTGGGTAAAACCTAATATGTTCGAAAGATTATACGGGCTAATAAAAGAGAAAAATCTTGATATAGCAATGTGTATGCCTGATGGTTATGATGAAAAGAACGGAATAAATGCACCATTCCCATACTTTGTAGATGCAAATTTCGAAAATATTATAGATGACAGAGTTTTTAATTGGCGAGATTTATCACCATTTAGTTATCCTATGTGTGTATGGAATAAACTTTATACAAAAGAATTATTTGATAAACATAATATAGATTTTGCTGAAGGTCTTGATTTTGAAGATCATAAAGTTATATTTGGAACACTTTTAACTGCAGAACGAATGTTTTTTGTAAGAGAAAAACTTTATGTATATAGATTCAATAGAGAAGGCTCTGTTCTCACTGATAATAACAGAAGATTAATTGATCATATAAAAATATTTGATATAGTTGAAAATCTTATGAAAGAGACAAATACATATAATATTTTAAGAAATGATTTTATAACATATAAGATTCATAATATTTTATATTATTACAGTATGATAAAAGATGAATTCAAATCAGAATATTATGAAAAAATGGTGAAATCTATAAAAGAGATGAACTTAACTGAAGAAGAAGTAAAACTTTTAAATAAAAAATATCCTGAGTTGAGTGAAATAGTTATAGATATAAATAAAATATAGAATATTAATATTGAGTAAAAAATAGATTTGATAAATGTGCATAAAACATTGACGATGTATATGCTTATTTATATAATGAGAAGGATAACATATAGTTTATGCTTTAATTGATTTTAACTGGAAAATAAAGAATGCAATATATATGGGATAGATTTTATAAAAAGACGAAAGGATTTTATCCTTTTTTTAAATATTGTCCTAAGAAATACCAAGAATATTATATAAATAAAAGAGCATCTGATACTTTAGGTTATGAGTATGATTATAGAAGACCAGTGAGTTTTAATGAAAAGATAAGATGGTTAATATATAATGAAAAACTTCAAACAAAGAGTCTTTTAACAGATAAAATAAAGGTCAAAACATATATAACTGAAAAAGTAGGGGTTGAACATATCGCACCAATATATGGGATATGGGATAATTTTAGTGAGATAGATTTTTCTTATCTTCCAAACAAATTTGTTTTGAAAACAAATAATGCTTGGAATACAAATATGTTAATATACAACAAATTATATTCAAAAGACCATAAAAAAGAAATAAAGATTATAACAGACAGGTGGTTGAAGATGAAATATGAACAATATTCATTAGAACCACAGTATAGGTTTATAATGCCTAAATTGTTTATAGAGCAGATGATGCCAACGGAGAAAGGTTTTTATAGATGTGATTATAAAGTTCATTGTTTTAATTCAGAACCTATTTTTATAGAAGTTGATGGATACAAAAAACCAACAAGATTTTATGATAAAGCTTGGAAAGTTCTTCCATATAAATTAGTTGATAATGGAGAGGTCGTTGAGGCTGAAAAACCTGTAATATTGGAAGAAATGTTGGAAATTTCGAAAATTTTATCACAGGGATTCAGTTATGTTCGTATAGATTTTTTAAGGAGTAGTAATAAAACAGTAGTTTTAGAAATGACCTTTACTCCATATTCAGCTATGATTCCATTCTTAGATAAAAAATATGATTTTGAATTGGGAATGCTTTTGAAATTACCAGTATAACTTATTTATATAAAATAATAAACATATAATAAGAAGAATTATTATTTATTAGTTGCTTCGAGTTTTATTTTCTTTTTTGTTGTATAATAATCTTTGTTGAAAATTAATTTATAGAAAAACACAATTGCGTATTTATTGATATTCTTATGTTATTATTAAATTTTCACATTATGATGTATATATAATAAGTAATCCGGAAATGCAAAAATATAATATATTGTTATTTGCGAATAAATCATTTTCTGATATTTTGATAAGAAGGATCAGAGAGATAAGTAGTTGTGGTAAAATTTTTGTTTATGAGCCAGAAAAATACTACCATAAAAATGATAGCATAGTAAAATATGTAGAAATTGAAACATTAGCTGATTGTAAAAAGATAATAGCGAATAATAACATTAATCTTGTCGTTGTAACATTAAACGATCTATGTAATAAAGGTCTTGTAAATTTTTGCAAATATAACTTAAAGATTCCGACAATAGGAGTAACAAGATATTGGATGCAGTTAGAAGAGTCTAAGTTATATGGCAAAAGATTTATGCAAGAATACAATATACCGTGTTCAGAATATAGAGTAATATATTCATTAAAGGAATTAAAATTGTTAATAAAGGAATATGGGTATCCAATAGTATTAAAAGATAATAGTCAAAGGGCTGGATTTGGCAGTTATATTTGTCGAACAGAAAAAGAAAGTATAGAAATAGGGAAAAAGTTATTAAAAGAGAATAGTTTTTTTATAGCGGAAAGGTATATAGAAGGGGAGGAAGTAACACTACATACAATATGGGATGGGAAAGAGCTGGTGCCATTAAATCCTGTTCGAGATTACAAGCGGTTAAAGAATAATAACGAAGGAATAAATACAGGTTCAATGGGGAGTTATACGCCAGTAGAGTTGTCAGAGAAAAAGAGAGAGCTTATAGCAGGATATGTAAAACAGTTAGAGAAAGTATTTAAGAAAGTAAGACCTAATTTTACAGGAGTATTTGCATCAGATTTAATATTTACGGAAGAAGAGATATATAATTTAGAGTTTAATATGCGTCCTTGTACACCTGAGTTTGAGGTGTTATTGGAGCATATGGAAATAGATATACTAAATTTATTATACGAAGTAGCAAACGGGCGACTTTCAGAGGTTGAAATAAAGTATAAAGAAGGGAAAACGGGCTGTGTAAATGTATTTCATAAGGATTACATAAATCGAGGGAGAGCGGATAAAGTAATAAAAGAAGTAAAAATACCATCAAAATTTTTAAGTGATCAAGGTAGTTTAATAATAAATAATTATATATTGGAAATAGATAAAAAGAGCAGAGCCAAAATACATCCATATATGAAAGTATTATCGATAGTAAACAATGATAAAAAAGAACCATTTGAAAAAATATATAGTTGTTTAGAGAGTTTGACAGATAAGAATCTATATTACAGAACGGACATAGGTGAGTGATATGAAGTATTTATTTATAAGTCCTGTAGTAAGTAGACCTGATGTAATGCCTTTACCAGGAATTCCTTCGTTGATAGGTATTTTGGAAAAAAATGGAATAGAAAGTGAATATCTAAACTTAAATGGTGAATATTTAAGAAGTTTAGATATAGAAGAATTCATAAAATATATAAAAGATCTTTATGATTTTTTAAATAGAGAGAAATATCTTAGTTATCCGGAATATTTTCAATCTGCTTTTGTTTTTATGAAAGAACGATATGATTTGAAAAATTTAAAGTGGCTTAAAAATAGTGTAAAAAAAATACCTGGTTATTTAAAATTGCCGTTAAAAGAATATTATAACTATATATATCTAAATTATTTTTCTTCTTTAAATTCCTATATTAGGAGATTGGATTTCTTGTCTTGTTGCTCACACATTTTTTCTTCAGAAGTAGATTTTAGAGTTGATATAGAATCAATATTATATATATTTAATAGTCCGATGAATAATTTAAAGAAGTTTTACGAAAAAAAAGTAGACGAAATTATAAAAAGTAAACCGAATATAATAGGAATACAAATAACAGTAGAATTAGATGTGTTGTCAGGATTATTTTTAGGCTATTTAATAAAACAGAAAGACAAAAATATACATATAAATATTGGTGGAAATTATTTTGAATCATATTATAAAAGAATAATAAATTTAAGAGATTTCTTTGGAATATTTTTTGATTCGATATCAATAGGAGATAGTACCGGTACAGTATTAGATCTAGTGAATTACCAAAGAGGAGTACTAGAATTAAAAGAAGTAAGAAATTTAGTAAGTTATGAAGATGGTAAATTACAATATAAACTGAATTGTAAACCAAATAATATTAAAGAACTTCCGTATCAATCATTTAAAGGATACAAGAGAGAAGATTATTTTTTGCCAGAGTTAGTACTTCCAGTTAGAGCAACAACAACATATAGTTGTTATTGGGGTAAGTGTATATTTTGTTCTTGTTCAGGGATTAAAGAACCATATATTTTACTGAGTGTGGAACGTTTTACTGATGAAATTGAATATTTATCAAAGAAGTATAATACTAAGTATTTTGCATTTTGGGATAATGCAATGCCTCCTCAATATATAGAAAAAGTAGCAGATATTCTTATAGAGAAGAAATTAGATATAAAATATAACTTTTTTGCAAGGTTCGAGGAAGAATATACATATGAATTATTAAAGAAACTTAAAAGATCTGGATGCATGCAGATATTCTGGGGATTAGATAGTGCATCACCAAGAGTATTAGAGTATATTAACAAGGGAATAAAGATAGAGAATGCGGAAAATGTATTAAAGTATTCTCATAAAGCGGGTATTTGTAATTTTGTTTATTTAATATTAGGTCATCCAACAGAAACAACTTCGGAGTTAGAGGAAAATTATAATTTTGTTAAAAGAAATTATAAATATATTGATGGAATAGAACCTATAAAAAATGTATTATTAAATAACATTTCAGTTCTAACAAAGAACTATGGATATTACAAAAAACAAATAAATTATTCTGAGGAGTATAAAAGATATAAGGAAATATTGGCATATAGAATAAAACAAAAGACAAAAACTATGCCGGATTATAGTTTTTTACTTGTTCAATATCCAACCATTTATGTATCTAAATATGGAAGATTAAGATTCAAGATAATTAATTATTTATTATATTATTACTATAATAAACATACAAATCGATACTTAAAAAAACTATTAGATATTTATTATCAGCGTGAGCTAAACAAATTGTATTTCATATATATAAAGGGTAATAAAAAATCCATACATAGTATAATATAGAATAAGGAAAGTTGTATGGAAATATCAGGTAATAGTATAAATCAACCGGTTAATTTTTACCCTAAAAACACCGAAAATACAATAAATATGGCAATAGATGGTGAAAAATATTTGTACCAATCCAATATTTTTTCACCTGAATTCGTGGCAATGCAAAATAAGAAAAATGTTAGTATTCCAATAAGAAAAAAAAGGAAAAGTAAAAGATTAAATACAATGGATACAGATTATCTTCCGGATGAAGTTATTATGGATGAAACAACAAAAAATAAAGCCGATAATTTTTTTATTTTGGAAGAAAATAGTCAGAAAAAAAATAATTTAAAAAAAGCTGTTGAGCATTTTTTTATATCAACTCCATTGTTTAATTATTTTTTTCTAAAAAGGAAACAGCAAAAAATACAAAAGACAGTGGAAAAACTGAGTGATATAAGTGAGAATGTGGATGAATTATTAAATTCAGCTGTTCCATATGGAGAAGAAACATTGGTATATCGTGACATTGCAAAGAATCTTACGGATGCAGCAAATATACTTGGTAAAGCAAATAAAGAAATATAAAAATAAAACATAAACATATATTAAAATTTTGAGGTTTTTTCTTTACTAAAAAACCAGTAATACTGGAAAAAATGTTGGAAATTTCGAAAATATTATCACAGGGATTTAGTTATGTTCGTATAGATTTTCTAAGGAGTAGTAATAAAACAGTAGTTTTGGAAATGACCTTTACTCCATATTCAGCAATGATTCCATTTTTAGATAAAAAATATGATTTTCAAATAGGAAAGTTTTTGAAGTTACCAGTATAAAATGGTATTTTATTTATTATTTAAAATGTTTTTAATTTATGCTTTCTTAAATATTAATTATTTTAATAAGTATTTTGAGTGCATAAATATGAATAAAAATTGTAAAATAAATTTTATGTAATTTAAAAAAGCATTTACTGTTTTTCTAATAAATAGTATAATAAATAAGGATATATTATTTTAATCTTTTTTAAAAAAGTTAAAGTTGTAATATTTTTTGTCGATATAGTAAATATGAGTAATATACTATAGAGAAGTTTTATTGTATAGTTATCTATTAAAAATAGGAGAATATAATGAAAAACTTTTTTAAAGGCCTTTTTGGTAAATCAAATGATAATAATTCTTCATCAGAACAGGATTTATTTACGGATGCTACACAAGAAAATGAGATAAGTGAATTTGATGATGAAGCATTTATAGATGGGGTTAAGCTTTCTGTAAGTAGTCTGCCTATGGCTTCATTCAAATAAGAAATGCAAAAATATAATATATTGTTATTTGCGAATAAATCATTTTCTGATATTTTGATAAGAAGAATCAGAGAGATAAGTAGTTGTGGTAAAATTTTTGTTTATGAGCCAGAAAAATACTACCATAAAAATGATAGCATAGTAAAATATGTAGAAATTGAAACATTAGCTGATTGTAAAAAGATAATAGCGAATAATAACATTAATCTTGTCGTTGTAACATTAAACGATCTATGTAATAAAGGTCTTGTAAATTTTTGCAAATATAACTTAAAGATTCCGACAATAGGAGTAACAAGATATTGGATGCAGTTAGAAGAGTCTAAGTTATATGGCAAAAGATTTATGCAAGAATACAATATACCGTGTTCAGAATATAGAGTAATATATTCATTAAAGGAATTAAAATTGTTAATAAAGGAATATGGGTATCCAATAGTATTAAAAGATAATAGTCAAAGGGCTGGATTTGGCAGTTATATTTGTCGAACAGAAAAAGAAAGTATAGAAATAGGGAAAAAGTTATTAAAAGAGAATAGTTTTTTTATAGCGGAAAGGTATATAGAAGGGGAGGAAGTAACACTACATACAATATGGGATGGGAAAGAGCTGGTGCCATTAAATCCTGTTCGAGATTACAAGCGGTTAAAGAATAATAACGAAGGAATAAATACAGGTTCAATGGGGAGTTATACGCCAGTAGAGTTGTCAGAGAAAAAGAGAGAGCTTATAGCAGGATATGTAAAACAGTTAGAGAAAGTATTTAAGAAAGTAAGACCTAATTTTACAGGAGTATTTGCATCAGATTTAATATTTACGGAAGAAGAGATATATAATTTAGAGTTTAATATGCGTCCTTGTACACCTGAGTTTGAGGTGTTATTGGAGCATATGGAAATAGATATACTAAATTTATTATACGAAGTAGCAAACGGGCGACTTTCAGAGGTTGAAATAAAGTATAAAGAAGGGAAAACGGGCTGTGTAAATGTATTTCATAAGGATTACATAAATCGAGGGAGAGCGGATAAAGTAATAAAAGAAGTAAAAATACCATCAAAATTTTTAAGTGATCAAGGTAGTTTAATAATAAATAATTATATATTGGAAATAGATAAAAAGAGCAGAGCCAAAATACATCCATATATGAAAGTATTATCGATAGTAAACAATGATAAAAAAGAACCATTTGAAAAAATATATAGTTGTTTAGAGAGTTTGACAGATAAGAATCTATATTACAGAACGGACATAGGTGAGTGATATGAAGTATTTATTTATAAGTCCTGTAGTAAGTAGACCTGATGTAATGCCTTTACCAGGAATTCCTTCGTTGATAGGTATTTTGGAAAAAAATGGAATAGAAAGTGAATATCTAAACTTAAATGGTGAATATTTAAGAAGTTTAGATATAGAAGAATTCATAAAATATATAAAAGATCTTTATGATTTTTTAAATAGAGAGAAATATCTTAGTTATCCGGAATATTTTCAATCTGCTTTTGTTTTTATGAAAGAACGATATGATTTGAAAAATTTAAAGTGGCTTAAAAATAGTGTAAAAAAAATACCTGGTTATTTAAAATTGCCGTTAAAAGAATATTATAACTATATATATCTAAATTATTTTTCTTCTTTAAATTCCTATATTAGGAGATTGGATTTCTTGTCTTGTTGCTCACACATTTTTTCTTCAGAAGTAGATTTTAGAGTTGATATAGAATCAATATTATATATATTTAATAGTCCGATGAATAATTTAAAGAAGTTTTACGAAAAAAAAGTAGACGAAATTATAAAAAGTAAACCGAATATAATAGGAATACAAATAACAGTAGAATTAGATGTGTTGTCAGGATTATTTTTAGGCTATTTAATAAAACAGAAAGACAAAAATATACATATAAATATTGGTGGAAATTATTTTGAATCATATTATAAAAGAATAATAAATTTAAGAGATTTCTTTGGAATATTTTTTGATTCGATATCAATAGGAGATAGTACCGGTACAGTATTAGATCTAGTGAATTACCAAAGAGGAGTACTAGAATTAAAAGAAGTAAGAAATTTAGTAAGTTATGAAGATGGTAAATTACAATATAAACTGAATTGTAAACCAAATAATATTAAAGAACTTCCGTATCAATCATTTAAAGGATACAAGAGAGAAGATTATTTTTTGCCAGAGTTAGTACTTCCAGTTAGAGCAACAACAACATATAGTTGTTATTGGGGTAAGTGTATATTTTGTTCTTGTTCAGGGATTAAAGAACCATATATTTTACTGAGTGTGGAACGTTTTACTGATGAAATTGAATATTTATCAAAGAAGTATAATACTAAGTATTTTGCATTTTGGGATAATGCAATGCCTCCTCAATATATAGAAAAAGTAGCAGATATTCTTATAGAGAAGAAATTAGATATAAAATATAACTTTTTTGCAAGGTTCGAGGAAGAATATACATATGAATTATTAAAGAAACTTAAAAGATCTGGATGCATGCAGATATTCTGGGGATTAGATAGTGCATCACCAAGAGTATTAGAGTATATTAACAAGGGAATAAAGATAGAGAATGCGGAAAATGTATTAAAGTATTCTCATAAAGCGGGTATTTGTAATTTTGTTTATTTAATATTAGGTCATCCAACAGAAACAACTTCGGAGTTAGAGGAAAATTATAATTTTGTTAAAAGAAATTATAAATATATTGATGGAATAGAACCTATAAAAAATGTATTATTAAATAACATTTCAGTTCTAACAAAGAACTATGGATATTACAAAAAACAAATAAATTATTCTGAGGAGTATAAAAGATATAAGGAAATATTGGCATATAGAATAAAACAAAAGACAAAAACTATGCCGGATTATAGTTTTTTACTTGTTCAATATCCAACCATTTATGTATCTAAATATGGAAGATTAAGATTCAAGATAATTAATTATTTATTATATTATTACTATAATAAACATACAAATCGATACTTAAAAAAACTATTAGATATTTATTATCAGCGTGAGCTAAACAAATTGTATTTCATATATATAAAGGGTAATAAAAAATCCATACATAGTATAATATAGAATAAGGAAAGTTGTATGGAAATATCAGGTAATAGTATAAATCAACCGGTTAATTTTTACCCTAAAAACACCGAAAATACAATAAATATGGCAATAGATGGTGAAAAATATTTGTACCAATCCAATATTTTTTCACCTGAATTCGTGGCAATGCAAAATAAGAAAAATGTTAGTATTCCAATAAGAAAAAAAAGGAAAAGTAAAAGATTAAATACAATGGATACAGATTATCTTCCGGATGAAGTTATTATGGATGAAACAACAAAAAATAAAGCCGATAATTTTTTTATTTTGGAAGAAAATAGTCAGAAAAAAAATAATTTAAAAAAAGCTGTTGAGCATTTTTTTATATCAACTCCATTGTTTAATTATTTTTTTCTAAAAAGGAAACAGCAAAAAATACAAAAGACAGTGGAAAAACTGAGTGATATAAGTGAGAATGTGGATGAATTATTAAATTCAGCTGTTCCATATGGAGAAGAAACATTGGTATATCGTGACATTGCAAAGAATCTTACGGATGCAGCAAATATACTTGGTAAAGCAAATAAAGAAATATAAAAATAAAACATAAACATATATTAAAATTTTGAGGTTTTTTTCTTTACTATTTATATGATTTACAATACTATGTTAATAGTTAATGTACGATGTAAGCCATGTAAACAGTGGAAGTCGAGCAAACAATAAGTAATACAATAAAAAGAGGGCGCATAAGTGGAAAATTTTGTTCCGGACATTTTTGGCAAAAAAGAAACAAGCAATAATAATACAACTACATCATATACAGGTGGAACACCTGCAGATATAAAAGTAATCGGTGTAGGTGGTGGAGGCGGAAATGCTGTAAACCGAATGATAAAAGCAGGTCTTGGCGGTGTAGAATTTTGGGCAATGAATACAGATGTTCAGGTTTTAGAAATGTCTTTGGCTGAAAATAAGATAAGAATAGGAAGCAAATTAACGAATGGTTTGGGTGCAGGTGGAAATCCTGAAAAAGGTGAAAAATCTGCAGAAGAAACAAGAGATGAAATTGTGAATGCAATTGGTAAAGCAGATATGGTATTTGTTACAGCAGGAATGGGTGGAGGTACAGGTACTGGTGCAGCTCCTGTCGTAGCAAGAATAGCAAAAGAATTAGGTGCATTAACTATTGGTGTTGTTACAAAACCGTTTAGCTTTGAAGGTAAGAAAAGAATGAATCAAGCACTTCAAGGTCTTGAAAAATTAAAAGAAACAGTAGATGCCTTGATTGTTATTCCTAATGATAAATTATTAGAAGTAGTAGATCGCAGAACAACAATGAGAGAAGCATTCCAAGTTGTAGATGAAGTTCTCTTAAGAGGTGTTCAAGGTATTTCAGATATTATAACTGTTCCAGGTATGATAAATGTAGACTTTGCAGATGTTAGAAGTGTAATGGAATCATCAGGCTCAGCATTAATGGGTATTGGTCGTGGTACAGGTGAAGGAAGAGCATTAGAAGCTGCTAAATCAGCTATTAATTCACCATTACTTGAAACTTCAATCAATGGAGCATCAGGCATCATTATGAATGTAACAGGTGGTCCGGATATGACATTGTATGAAGTTACTGATGCTGCTCAAGTTATACATGATGCAGTTTCAGAAGATGCTACTGTACATTTTGGAGCTGTAATTGATGACAGAATCCAAGGTGAAATTCAAATTACAGTTATAGCTACAGGATTTGAGTTGAAAAAAAATCAAGTAGATAAATTTGCTCAAGAGCAAGAAGAAAAAACATTAGGAGCAATGGATTTATTTGGTAGCAGTTCTTCTCCAAAAATAACAAAAGCTGCAAATGATTTTGCTAATAATATTTTAGATATACCTGAATTTTTAAAGAAGTAATCAGGTAAGCATATTGTATAAAAAGCAGGCATATTATTTATGCCTGCTTTTTAATTATCATAATATATTATTTAAGACCTAGAGAATCCAGAGTATTTTGACTTGCAACAATAGAAGTTATAGGAGGATTTGCAAAAACAAAGTTTGCAGCAGATCTGATATCGTCAATAGTTACATTATCAATAGCATCAAAGATTTTGCTCCAATAGTTGATATCGTATGGAGAATATTTTGAAGCAGAAAAAGAACTGGTTTTGTCTGTACTGGTTTCAAAAGAGTTGAGTATTTGTGTTTTATATTTTGTTTTTGCATCTTCAAGTTCTTTAGCTGAAACATTTTCTGTTTTAAGTTTGTTAATATTTTCTTGAAAACCATTTAAGGCTTTAGTTAAATTTTCAGGAGAACCTTCATTTGGATTTGGACTATCAGTTGTAGTTCCAATATGAAGAATAATAGAGTCTGTATCTTTTTCATTTAAAGTAGCAGAACCTACAGAATATGCAAGTTTTTTATTTTCTCTCAAGTCAGTAAATAATCTGGAAGACATACCACCGCCAAGAATAATATTTAATAATTCTATTTTAGCTATATCATTAATATTTTTAGTTTTTTTAAATTTATATGCTTGGCAGATATCAGCTTGTGAATTATCTTCAACTGCAGTTAATATTTTAGCTTCTGTATTTGGAGAATATATTTTATATGAGTCTCCTTTTTGTTTAGTAAAAGGTTTGAATACAGGTAATCCGATAGATAATTCATTGTTGAATATATCTTTCAAATAAGGTTTTTGTTCAAACGGTGCAGTAATTGTAGCACTTGCTTGAGAAGTTGATATAAGTTTAGAGTATACATTTTGTATATCAGTTAGAGTGAGTGCTTCAAGTTGTTTTAATCTTTCTTCTTTTGAAGCATATTTTTTTATTGCAGGAAATAATTCTTGTTGTAATTTATCATATGGTGAGACACTTTCTGATATTATAGAATCTCGAACAATTTGTTTTGCTCTATCAAATTCTGTTTGAGTAAAGTTTGGATAAGTTAAAATTTCTTTTATAAGAGGTAAAATATCATTAGTATTTTCATCTTGGAAAATGCTGCTAACAGAAAGACCATCAGTTCCTATGTGGAAAGACAAACCTATATCTTTAGAGTTTAAGAATGCTTTATATGTATCATTATTTCTAAAGCAACTTCCTCTATCGAGCAGTTCATTTATAATCATAAATGCAGGAGATGAAACTTCATTTAGTTCGTCAGTATTTAAATCTAAAATTAATGAAGAATAAGTACCTGATGTACTTGGAATCATCATAGTTTCAATGTTGTTCCAAAGTTTAAACTTATTTATTTTATTAATTTGTTCGGTAATTGTTTCTTTTGGTTTTTTTGATGCACCAAAAGAGATTGTTTTTGCATTATTTGAAATTAGGTTATAGTTATTTTTAATTGATTCATTATTTGCTGATTTTTCATGAGATATACATATAGATACTTTATTAAGATCTAAAAACTTTTTAGCTGTATCAGATATATCTTGAGGTGTAATGTTTTGTATAGTTCTTGATTTGTCATTAAAATAATTGTATTCGTTATTTACTGCCATATTAGTAAGAGTATAGTTTAAATTACAAGAAGATTCAGAAATATTATTTAAAGCGTTAAATGCACGTTTTTTGTAGTTATTTAATTCGTTTAGTGTTGGTGGATTATTAGCAATATTTGTTAATTCTTCATAAAGAATTTTTAATACTTCTTCAATCTGATTTTCAGTAGGTTTTACCGATAAAATCAATGCTTTAGCACCATTAGGCTTATTTTGCATATTTTCAATATATATATTAGGTTGTATGCCATATTTATCAAGAACTTTCGATAATCTTGAGTCAGAAGAACATAAAATATCAATTAATGCATCAATTTTATACAAATCAGTTTTGGGCGTTCCTTCAGAGATTGCAAATCCCATGTTAATTGATGGAGAAGTTGCATTTTGTTGTACGATATCTTGTCTTATAGGTTTGTCATTATATTTAATTGGTTCATATTTACGTTGATGTATTTTGGACAAATCATTTTGTTTATTAAAATATTTTGAAACAAGTTGAATAGTTTCTTCTGTATTAACATCGCCAGTAATGACAGTAACTGCATTATCAGGAGTATACCAAGTATTAAAATAATCAAGAACAGTATCTTTTGTAAATGAATTTATATTGTCTTTTGTACCTAAAATGAAATTAGTGGAATTTGTTTGTATTCCAAATAAATTTTTTAACATTATAGAAGTAGCTATATCATCAGGGATATCTTTGTACATATCAATTTCAGATTTTACAGGTTCTTTTTCTTTTTCCAACTGGTCAGAAGGAAATGTTGGAAATTGTGTTTGCAGAGCGTTAAGTTTTATTCCTTCTTCTAGAGAATTTTCATCAAGTAATTGTAATGATAAATAATAATCTGTTTGAGCGAAGCTCGTAGAAGCATTCGTAGAACCACCAAGTTCAGATACCTTTTTGTCATATTCTTTTGGAGCAAGATCTTTACTACCATTAAATAAATTATGTTCTATATAGTGGCTCATACCTCTAATATCTTCTGTTTCGTTTAGAGAGCCGACATTATATGTTGTTTTTATAAAAGTTGGTCCATCTTTTGGTTGTATTATCACTTTTTGTCCATTAGCAAGTTTAAATATAGTTGCTTTTTCTTTCAACCCAGGTACAGAAACTTCGCCAATTTTCTTGTAAGCTACAGGCAAATTTGAATTTACTTGAGATAAACCTGTTGTGTACGTTGATGGTAATGATGTTGAATTATAATTTGTATTTGTGCTTGTAGACTTCTCCTGTTTAGTTTTCGCAGGAGAAATATTTCCAAAATTTATTTTGTTTATTAAATTATTTATTATTTTCATTTTAATATGTTGAATTAATTCTAAAATGTATACATTTAATAAAAGTGCCGAAAATATATTTTATTGATATAATAATAGATGGATTTTAAAAATATTTACAAGAACAAATAATTTTAGCAAAAAATATATTGTTCATAGTTATAATAATTGAAGATTATATAGGTGAGCATGCATAGAATAACGAGTCTATATCCTCAATATAAAAGAAGTGAAGACAGAAGACAACAAAATATCCCTGTAGCAGTTGAAAGACGTTCCGGAAGGGATAGGCGTAGTCAAGATAGAGTTGTCTTAGATAGACAACTTACAAAAGATTTATATGAGGTTAAAAGTCATGTTGCTAAATTAGAAGCTTTAGCTCCAAAATTATTTGCAGATAGAGTAACAACGCAAACCCCAAATTTTGGTTCTATGAATAATTTTACACAAGACCAACTTGTTAAAGAATCAAAACCTGATTTTGCTGCTATAGCAAGGCAAGAAGCACAATTGCAAGATAAAGCTTCAACATCGTTTCAGGTTGGTATATTATCGGCGGCTTTAGCTGGTGCTATAGCTGTATCTTTTATGGGAACGGCGGGTGCTGTTATTGCTATTGGCACAAGTTTATATATTGGGGCAAGGGTTCTTAAAGTATTAATTGCAAAAGAAGTTAATGAAGATAAAAAAATAAAATAATTATTTAAATTAATTTTATAGATAATTATAATAAATGTAGTTTATTTTTGTTTTCCTTTTTCTGTTAATTGTTCTATTTTATCAGATAGGTATGTTGAAAACATTGGCAATATTCCATAATATAGAAGAGCGAATATTATTGTTGGTCTTAATATGTTTATACCTTCAATATATTTATTTAGTTTGGGATTATTGCCGTTTGAGTTTTTAAAATTTTCTATAAATTTATTTGTATTTTTTTGGATTAGCTTATCTATAGAATATCCACCTGCGAGAGTAATACCAGTAGAAATAATATTATTGGAAATAAGAGCTTTTTTTCGTTCTTTTTCTATTTTTTCACTTTTGATTGTTCTATTTATAAAAGAAGCAGTGAGTAAAACATCTGTTGCAATAGACATATTCCTTGCAATATTAGTATCTTGAGAAGAATATTTTTTTACGAAATTCTGCACAGAATTATTATTTAATATTTTACCAATTCCTTTGGCTGTTGTCTCTGTTATTCCACCTTTGAACGAAGGCGAAATTTTTTCTTGGTTATTAAAATCTGATGAAAATATATTGTCATCATTACTATAAATTAGTTCATTAAAATTTGATTTTTTTTCTTCCTTTTGTGGAAATAATTTGTTCATAATAATCGGTATTAAAGCAACTGTTAACATTGCCTTGGGAATAGCAGTTATTAATCCAGTTCCCATCTTTAGAAGTTGGGTTGCAAATTTATAACTTCTTGATTCAGCAAGTGTTTTTGCATTTCCTTGTAATGTTTTTATTGTTTTTGGTGTTAAATATTTTTCAGGGCTTTTATCTATCTTTTTAACAGCATTTTCTATAGGAATAGCAATAGCTTCAACTATGCCAAATTTTATCAAACCTGATGCAATTGAATTAGTCGTAGCATATTGTTTGTTTTCTTTTTTTACATCAGGAGTTAAATTAATGGAAATTGGTCTTATGCCTGTAGACATTGCAAGAGTTGTTGCAGCAACAAAAGTAGTTCCATGTTCAGATATAGTTTCTAAACCTTTTAATACTGCTTTATTATTCCAAAATCCTTTATAAGAAGGTGAATTATTTATACTACTATTATTAATTTTCATAATAACAGCAGACAACAAACACGATGGAAATTAAATAATTTATTAAAATTTATTTTATTTTATAATTCTTCTTATGGAATTAATTAAATTAATAAAAGAAGAATTTAAAAATTTTGGGAAATATGAACGTTTCTTATTTCCATTTATAATTTTAGTTATAATCATAACCTCAATTCTTATAAACGATGATAAAATCGCCTTAATTTCTGCAGTTTGCGGCATAAGTTATACAATTTTAGCCGGTAAAGGAAGAATATCTTGCTATTTTATAGGAATTATAGGAACTTTTTGTTATTCATATTTATCATTGAAAAACGGTTTTTACGGTAATTTATGTTTATATATGCTCTATTATCTTCCTATGGAAATAATAGGGATTTTCAAATGGAAAAAACACTTAAAGAAAGATGTTAGAGAAATTATAAAAACAAAACTTACAAATAAAGAGAGATTTATTTTTTTAACATTGATGCTAATAATATCAGTTATTGTTTCAATATTATTAAAAATAACAGGAGACTCAAATCCATATTTAGATTCTACGGCAACAGTATTTTCAATCTTTGGTCAGTTTTTAACAGTAAAAAGATGTATTGAACAATGGTATATATGGTTTTTTGTAAATCTTATATCGTTAATTATGTGGATTTTTGCATACATAAATGGCTCGAATTGTTTTGCAACTGTTATTATGTGGCTTGTATATTTAATTCTTTCAATATATTTTCTATATGTTTGGAAAAAAGAATTAATGGGAAATTTATATTATAAAAAATAAAAATACTTTTAGGAGAAAATTAATGAATGATTTTAGATTAAGTTCTTGTATTGGATTTGTTCTATATGTAACAATAGCAATGTATACTGCAAATTATATTGCATTGCAATTTAAAACTTCTAATTTAATTCAAATTTTTCTTTATGTTTTAATATATGTTATTTTAGTATATTTGTATGAAAAAGTTTTAATACTAATATTTAATAGTGCTTCTCTAAAGAAATATAATGTTGCAAAGTTATTAATTGCATTAATTTTTATTTTTGATGTTCAAACTAATATGAAAAGATATAAAATTGTTTCTCTTTTCGCTTCTAACAACAATACAGAAGAAATATTTAAGTACTTTGATGATGAAAATACTAATATTTCTATTTCAGTAATGTTGTTATATTCAAAACTTATATCAAAACAAGATGTACTAAACTGGTTTGAAAAGAAATACACAGAGAATAATATACAAATACCAAGTGAATATTCAAATATATATAGCTATTTGAAAAGTGATAAATAAAACTTTTATTAATTTTAGAAAAAAGACTCCCGAAGGAGTCTTTTAAATTTACCTTGAGCCGGACTGTCTTTCTCGTTCGCGTTAAATGGCATTCAATTTCGAAGGCTCATCGCCTCCTTAATTTCAGCCTCTGCTCACTCGCGCTGTCTTGCTCGTTCGCGTTAAACGGCATTCAATTTCGAAGGCTCTTCGCCTCCGCCATTCCAGCCTCTGCTCACTCGCGCTGAACCTTTTACAAAACTTCGTTTTGTGGGTTCGCATCCGTCTCATAAAAAAAGACCCCCGAAGGAGTCTTTTAAATTTGCCTTGAGCCGGACTTGAACCGGCACTAGGGGTGAGCCTAATTGGATTTTAAGTCCAACGCGTCTACCACTTCCGCCACCAAGGCTTGTTCAAAATGTAATATAATATAAAAAAAAATTAATGTCCAGTAAAAATTTAAAATTTTTTTAAACATATTAAAATTAATAAAAATCTTGTTAAAAACACTTATTGTATGGTAGAATTACTACTATAAGTAATAGAATAATATAATTTTGATATATGAATTAAAGTTAAATATATTTAAATATTAATATACATAAATGCATCTTTGTATGCATTTAGAAAGAACGAGGTACGGGAAAATTAAGATTGATATTAATACTTTAGTAATACTTGTTTGTTTTTTGGTATTTATTTGTTTAATGTTTTTCTTGGATTCAAATAGAGGCAAAAAAGAAAAAGAAGCATTATTAAGAGACATGGAAGAAAAAAACAGTCTTTATAAAAAAGAAGCAATGATTGCTGCAAAAGAGGCTGTTCAGAAAGATATCGAGAAATTTCAAGAAGAAACAAAAGAAAGAAGACAAGAACTTTCAAAATTAGAAGCAAAGCTGTCTAAAAAAGAAGAACTACTTGAAGACAAAGAACAAGCTATTGTTAATAAAGAATCTGAACTTCAAAAGAAAATGGATGATGTTCTTGATAAAGAAGATTATTTGGCTGAAACAATACAAAAACAAATACAAGAACTTGAGAGAATATCAGGCATGTCTTCTGAAGAAGCAAAAAAAGTTCTTTTTGAACAATTGAAAAATGATTTGCAGCAAGAAGCAAATGCGTTAATTCGTGAGAATGAAAATCATATCAAAGAAGTCTCAAACGAAAAAGCGAAAGAAATACTTACAACAGTAATGCAAAGATGTGCAATAGATCAAGTTATTGAATCAACAGTTGCTTCTGTCAGCTTGCCGTCTGATGAAATGAAAGGACGTATAATTGGACGTGAGGGTAGAAATATTAGAACATTGGAAACACTTACAGGTGTTGATTTAATTATTGATGATACTCCTGAAGCTGTTGTTTTGTCTTGCTTTGATCCTGTAAGAAGAGAAATAGCAAAGCTTGCATTAGAAAAACTTGTTGCAGATGGTCGAATTCACCCTGTACGTATTGAGGAAATGGTTGAAAAAGCAAGAGTAGAAATCGAACAAAAAATAAAACAAGAAGGTGAAAATGCTGCTATGGAAATGGGCATTATGAACCTTAATAAAGAGTTAATAAAAACATTAGGAAGACTATATTACAGAACAAGTTATGGTCAAAATGTTTTACTACACTCATTAGAAGTTGGTCACATTGCAGGTATGATTGCAGCAGAAATTGGTGCCAATGTAAAAATAGCGAAACGTGCCGGATTGTTGCATGATATAGGTAAAGCAGTCGATCAAACTCAAGAAGGAACACATATAGAGCTTGGAGTTGAACTTGCAAGAAAATATGGTGAAAGAGAAGAAGTTATTCATGCAATAGAAGCACACCATGATGATGTAACTGCAAATACAATAGAAGCTGTTCTTGTAAAATTAGCTGATGCAATTTCAGCAGGCAGACCAGGATCAAGACGTGATACTCTTGAAATTTACATTAAGAGATTGCAAAAGCTTGAAGAAATAGCTTTGAGCTATGATGGAATAAAACAATCATTTGCAGTTCAAGCAGGTAGAGAAGTCAGAGTTGTTGTTCAACCCGAAAAATTTGATGATGTGGCTTCCGCAAGACTAGCAAGAGATATTGCAAAGCGTATAGAGGAAGAATTGGATTATCCCGGTCAAATAAGAGTGACGGTCGTTAGAGAAATAAGAACAACCGAAGTTGCAAAATAACAAAATTGAGAGAGAATTTGAAAAAATATGAATTCTCTCTCTAATTTCAAATATTATTTTATAGATTCTATAAAAAATATACAGGAAAATTAGATTATTATTATGTCAGATTCAAAAATAAAAATAATGTTCTTAGGAGATATTGTAGGAAAAACAGGACGACTTGCTGTCAAGAAATATCTTGAGAACATAAAAGAAGATAGTAAACCTGATTTTATAATTGCGAATGCAGAAAATGCTTCACATGGTTTTGGTCTTACTCAAAAAAATTATAATGAGCTTATTTCATACGGGATAAATGCATTTACATCAGGTAATCATATATGGGATAAGCGAGATATTTTTCAGTATATAAATGAAGCAGATAGACTAATAAGACCGATAAATTATCCCAAAGGAACTCATGGAGAAGGTTATAGAATTTTTGAAACACTTAAGTGTAAAATAGGGGTAATAAATGTTTTAGGCAGAACATTTATGGGGCTGATAGATTCACCTTGGGAGATATTAACAAAAACTATAGAAGATATAAAAAAAGAAACACCTGTCATAATTATAGATATACATGCAGAGGCAACTGCAGAAAAAATCTGCATGGCTAAGTATTACGCCAAACAAGGTGTCTCCGGTATTTTTGGTACACATACACATGTTCAAACCGCAGATGAAAGAATATATGAGGATTGTTGTGCATATATAACAGATGCCGGTTTTTGCGGTGATATAGATGGTGTTATAGGTATGGAATATGAAGCCTCAGTAAACAGACTATTAACATCTATACCGGAACGTTTAGATGTTGCTGCTTCAGGTAATTCCCAAGTCAATGGAGTAATTGTTACCATTGACTGTTTGACTGGGAAAGCAGAAGCTATTGAAAGAATTAATGAAAAATATATTAGTGAGGAAATATGATTATGAAAGGATAAGGAAGTGAAAGTCGATTTACATATCCACACATCTTATTCGGATGGCGCTTTTTCACCTGAAAAAATTGTCGATACCGCTTTAGATGTTGGGCTTGGTGCAATTGCCATTACCGATCACGATAATGTGCTTTCGTACAATATAGCCCGAGAATATGCAAAAGATAAATCTATAGAAATTTTACCAGGTGTTGAAATCAACACAATATACAAAGGATATGAGGTCCATATTCTGGGATATTTTATGGATTTACACAACAATGATTTTCAAAAGTTAATAAAAAATCAACAGCAAGCACGTGTAAAACAAACAAAAGAAATAATAACTCTGCTGGCAAAAAAGGAAGGTATAAAAATAACATATGATAGTATAACCAAACAGGTAGCACCAGGAGGTAGTATTGGACGTCCGCATATTGCAAAAGCCATAACAAGTGCCGGTGGAACTTCAAGTGTCATTGAAGCATACAATAAATATATAAATGACGATTCGAATGTATATGTTCAACGTAAAACGGTTACACCTTTTGATGCTGTTGAAGTTATATATGATGCCGGTGGTATTCCTGTATTTGCGCATCCTTTTGATGTTGATATTGCGGATCAATTAACTAAAGAAATGATGAATTTTGGTCTTAGAGGTCTGGAAGCATATCATAGAAAACATTCACCTGCTATAATAGAATATTTTTCAACGCTTGCAGAAAAATATGGATTGATTATTACCGGTGGTTCTGATTTTCATGCGCCAAATCCAAATAACGGAAATATAATTATGGGTAAAAACTTTGTTCCTGATTGGATTTATGATGAATTGATGAAAGAAAAAAGAAGAATGGAATTGGCATAGTGAGAAATTTTTCTTTTAGTTTATTTAATATATTTTCTGTAATATTAATTATAGTAATAATTATATTAATTGTTCTTCCATTTAATTTAATAAATATGGAACAAGCACAAAGAATTGCTAAATGGAAATCAGAATATGAACAATTAAATTATTGTTTTTCATTAGTAAATTTACATGAAGGTTCAATTATTCCAACAGACAAAGAAGTAGGTAAAATAATTTCAGAAGAATATATTCTCGAACGATTTAAACCATATTTTAATCTTGTTGAAGTTGATTTGCGTGAGCTAAAAAAATATGGTTATAAAAAAATGAATGGGGGGATAATTTCTCGTGATAGTCAATTTTATTTTGATAAATTTATTGTTGATAAAGATGGTACAATATTATCGATTAGAAAAAATGAACATAAAATAATTAGTGAAGTTCAACCATTATTTTTTATGTTTGTTGATATTAATGGAATTACAAAACCTAATAGAATAGGGCGTGATATATTCTTTATAAATATATACCGAAATAATATTTCTGCACTTGGTAATGGAAGAGCACGAGTTAAATTGAAATCAAATTGTTCACCCATTGGAACGGGTTTATATTGTAGTGAATATTATTTGTTAGGAGGTAAATTCTAAATTTGAGAAAAAGCCATGTTCATGGTATTTTATAAAATCATTTTAATATATAAAAAAATAGAATTTAAGTTAATTAAGGAGAAAAGAATGACAGAAAAACGAGTATGGTTATTCAAAGAAGGTAATTCTTCAATGAGAAACCTTTTAGGCGGAAAAGGTGCTAACTTGGCTGAAATGACAAATTTAGGATTACCTGTTCCTCCCGGTTTAACAATTACAACTGAAACTTGCATGGAATATATAAACAATGGCAATAAAATGCCTGACGGATTAATGGATGATGTTAAGGCAAAATTATCTGAAGTTGAAGTTCAAGCTGGTAAAAAATTTGGTGATAAAACAAATCCGTTATTAGTTTCTGTTCGTTCAGGTGCAAGAGTTTCAATGCCAGGTATGATGGAAACTATATTAAACTTAGGTTTAAATGATGAAACTGTTGAAGCAATGGTCAAATTAACAAACAACCCAAGATTTTGTTATGACAGCTATCGCCGTTTCTTAACAATGTTCGGTTCTGTAGCTTGGGAAATGGACAGACAAAAATATTTTGAATCTGAAGTTGA
>CALUUL010000020.1 GCA_944323945.1 Candidatus Gastranaerophilales bacterium | reverse complement strand
GCTGAAGAAATTAAAATTGAATTAAAAGGAAATTCCGATGAAATTCCTTATAACGAGTCAAATCTTATATATAAAGCTGCTGAGAGATTCTTTAAAAAAGCAAATATTGATAATGTAAAATTATCGGTTTATATAGAAAAAAATATTCCGATATCAGCGGGTTTAGCTGGTGGAAGTACTAATGCTGCCGGTACAATATTTGCATTAAATAAATTATTTAATAATATTTTATCTGAAAATGAAATTAATGAACTTTGCGCTTCATTAGGTTCTGACTTAAATTTTTGTTTATATGGCGGTTGTGCTTTATGTACTTCGCGTGGAGAAGTTATTGAAAAAATACCTTTTTTTGAACAAAGTGTATCTTTGATTAAACCAAAATATCTTGGAATAAGTGCTAAAGAGGCATATGTTAATTTCTCAAAATTAACTGATAAATCAAACCCTGACAATACTTCAAAGTTAAAAAAATTATTAATTGAAGGTAAATTTGATAAATCGTTAATATACAATAGTCTTGAAAATGCTTTATTTCCATATTATGACGAGTTGCAAAATATAAAAAACAATGTTAAAAACTCTTTAATGTCAGGAAGCGGATCTACATTTTTCGTTTTAGATTCAAAATTGGAAACTAATTTAAATAAAGATAATTATGATATCTTTGAAAATTTAAAAACAATCAACACAGGAGTTGAACAAACAAATGAGTGATTTAATTATTACAGAGAAAACCAATCCAAATACACTTAATATCGATGTTGCTTCATCTCTTGAAATTGCACGTATGATAAATGAAGAAGATAAAAAAGTAGCTGAAAAGATATCAGAAAGTCTTACATCAATAGCAAAGGCAATTGATTTAATAAGTGAAAACTTTTTAAAAGGAGGTCGATTATTATATTTTGGGGCTGGAACAAGCGGCAGGCTTGGTGTTTTAGATGCTTCAGAGTGTCCTCCTACATTTAATTCTCCTAACGAGATGGTTCAAGGTATTATAGCAGGCGGTGATAGAGCGTTGCGTTTTGCTATAGAAGGAGCAGAGGATTCTTGTGAACTTGCAAGAAAAGATTTTGAAAAATTAAATATAACAGAAGAAGATACAGTAGTTTCAATATCAGCAAGTGGTAATGCTAACTATGTTATAGAGGTCTTAAAGCTTGCTAAAGAAAAGAAAGCCAGAACAATTGCTTTAACATGTAACCCGATGGCTAATATTTCAAAAATAGCGGATGTTGTTATTTGCATAGAAACAGGTGCTGAAGTAATAACAGGTTCAACAAGAATGAAAGCCGGGACTGCTCAAAAAATGGTACTTAATATGCTTACAACAGGGGCTATGATAAAAATCGGTAAAGTTTATAAGAATTTTATGATTGATGTTAAACCTACGAATATTAAGTTAAAAGATAGAGCCCAAAGAATTGTTTCAGAAATAGCTAATTGTTCAAAAGATGAAGCAAAAGCTGTTTTAGAATCCAATGAATACAAAGTAAAAGAAGCTATATTACAAATAAAATATTCAATTTCTTATGAAAAAGCAAAAACTTTATTAGATAATTTTAATGGAGTGCTTAGTAAAGTTTTCTCTGCTTTGTAATAAAAATTAAAATTTAGGAAATTTTTATTATTTATTGTTTTTTACTCGATAAAAGAGAACGTGGTAAAGATGAAAATAAGTAGTAATTATAATTTTCTTAATCTTAATATAGATTCTAATAAACCATTAAATACAAATAGAGTAAGTAATACATTAAATAAAAATTTGGATGCTGATATTTTTGTAAAATCAACACCAGCTTTTAAAGGTTCGTTGGAAGATGATTTCTTTAATATGCTTTTTGATAAAGTCCTAGATGTGGTTAAACAGGTTACAGATTCATTAATGGATGATATAGCAGAAATAATTCAACAAACTCGTCGTGAAGCAGAAGTTGCTACTTATATAGAGGCATTGTCAGACAAAAGTGTTAGAAAGATAATGCTTTCAAGAAAAAACGCAAAATTGGATGTATTGAATAATAATATATTTGCAGGTCTTGATTATGATATTGAATTTATCAATAAATTGTTTGATAAAGCTAATATAAAAACAGTTCTAGGTCTTGATAGTTTTATAAGAGCGTATACACGTGATCCTGGTACTAAGAAAATATTTAGAGGCCAAGAAATTGAGGCTGTAAAAATATATGGAATGTTAGATTCAAAAGATAATTTTTCAAATTTTCCTGAATTATTATTATATTTATATAATCAGGAAGAAGATAGAAAAGTTCCTGATTATAAAAAATTGAATGAAACAACTGATTTCTTAAAAAGAGTAGGTGTTAATAATTTTAAAGACTTTGATGATAAATTTGCTTTTTTAAAACCAAGATTTAATGATTTTGAAACTATTTCCGATAAAGTTGATTCTATAGAATATTTACAAAGAACATATGATTCTAAGATATCTTTATTAGGAGATATCATAAAACAATCTGATTTACCTGAAAATATTGATGCTCAAAAGGTATATGCTTTCTCAAATGATATTGTTGAATATTTCTATGAAAAGAATAACGGTGAAAGTTTAGATGATTTAGAAGATATAATTGATTATGTTGTTTCAGAAGGAAAAATAAAACATCAAAGCCTTAGACAGATTGCTTCATATTATAATGATTTTAAAAATCCTGAAGATAAAATTGATTTCTTTAAATTTTTGAAAGATTGCAATGTCTCAGTAGCTGAATTTAATGTTTTATTAGGTAAATCAATTATTTCAGATATTGATACTCAAAGTATAATATCTAATAAAGAAACGCTTTCTCAATATATTACGAAAATAAAAGATGTAAAAGGAACTGAAGGGTTTGATTACTATAAAAACTTTAAAGATGTTCTCAATGCATTATATGATAAAACAGAAAATACCGAAGGTTTAAGAAGTTTTATTGAGTTGGCAGATAGATTTAATTTTAAAAATACCGATTCAGTATTACAATTTTATAATAGAGCATCTGAAACTAAAAAACGTAATATTACATCTCAAGAATTGAGTGAGTTTATTGAATTGTTTAAATATTCTGATTCTACATCTTTATTTGCAGATGCAAAATCACAAAATATCTCTGTAGTGGATTTGTTAAACAAAGAAAAGCAAAAGTTTTTATCTGTAAAAGATGATATAGATTCCTTCATATATTCAGATAGTAATTCATATTTTGTAGGGCAATCAGATGTTGATGTATATAAAAAGTATCGTGATTTAATTATTGCAAATATTGATAATGTTCCTTCGGTACTCCAAAATATAGTAGATTTTGATATAAAAAATGTAGAGCAATATTCTAAAAAAGCGTTGGAGGTTAAGCCTTTTACAAAGTTTTTTGAAGATAAAAAGTCAATGTTAGATTTCTTTACAGAAAATAATATAAAATTTGATAATTCCGAAGAAGATGTTTTATATAGAAAGAATTGTATAGAAATATTTGAGGCATTATATGATGAAAGTGATAAGCAAAATTCAATTCGTAGAATTGGATATTTTGCTGAGTCTGGTTTCTTAGTTAAGTCTCAAGCAAAATTAGCTGAATTTTTGAAAAATATGCCTTCTTTTGATACAAGAAAAAGAGTTTTATCAATAATAGCAGATAAAAAAATTCCTTCCTTGAACTCTTTAGAAAAATTCTATAAACAATATAATGTACAAGGAAATAATGGTGCTGAATTATTAGAGTATATGAGAAATCTTTCACAGGATATTGATTTTCAAACTGGTATGGAAATATTGGAAAATATCCAAAAAAGAATTGATGGTTTTAATATTCCTATTCAAATAAATAGTAATAATATAAATAATATAAATATTAATGATTTTATTGGAAAAAAATCTTTTACTACTAGTAGTTTAGTGGACTTATTAGATGTTATTTCCAGTGCAACAAAAGAAACTAATTTCATAACAACTCTTCCAGGTGCTACTGTAGATAAGAAGGCGAGCATGTTCTCTTCGTATAGAATTGCTCAAGAAATTGCTTCTAAAATTGATAGTTCGGATGAATCTTATCAAAATATATCAAGGTTGTTAGGCATAGATAGAGTGTCATTAAGTTTGCCTAAAGACTGTTCATATTACTTTTATGTTAGAGCAATTGAGAAAGCTTTACCAAAACAATTTGTTGATTTCGTAAACTCTGATGAATGGATGAAATTTTCAAATGATAAAGTTGGCTCTGCAAATCTTGTATTGCATGCACGCCTTCGTGCAATAGATAGATTTGCACTTAATGATGCTGATAATATAGATGTTCTTTATAAAACTGAAACTATATCAAAATTAAAAGATTTGTTTAAAACTGTTTATACAACGCCTCCAATAGATATAAAAGGAACAGACTCTTCTAAACGTTTTATTGCTGATTTTGTTCATGATTCAAATGTAATAGAAGCAGTATTTCTTGATAATGGTGAAATGATAACAATAGTTCCGAAAAGAAACTCAAACAGAGCTTAGTCCTCTTCTATATATGAAACTACTTTGTTAATATTTTCATCAAAACTTGATAGTTTCTCTGCAACAGTATTCAAAACATTATTAGCATTTTGTTGGTTAGCAAGTGTTTCGTTTGTCGTTGCTATTTGTGTTGCAATGTAGTTAAGAATATCTTTTATTTCATAGTTTTTATTATCTTCGCTCATTGCATCTATTAATTTATCAAATTTAGATGTTAATGTTTCTATCTTTTCCTCTAATGCAAGGATTTGCTTTGATTGTTGGTTTATTTTCTCTTGCATTAGTGTTTCTAATTCTGTAAGTTTATTAGAATTATCTTCTGAAAACTTATCAATTCTTTCATTTAATGAATCAATGTCTGGTGTTAAAGCAGTATTTAATTGTACTATGATTCCAGTTAATAAACTCTTTATTTCAGAAATATCATCAGTTTTATAATTTGCAAAAGATTCCTCAAGTTCATCAACTTTTTTGATTAGAGTTGTAATATTTTCTTTGATCTCATTTTCATTATTGACAAATTCTAAAGATTTATCAGTTTCATTCTTATACTTGATATCAGAAATATCATTTTGCATATTGTTTAATGCACTGCCTGTTGCATCTACCCATTCTGCTAAGAATATAAATGCATTATTTAAATTTTTTGTGGCATTTGCACTGCTATGCAAAAGTCTTATCATTTCATTAACTTTTTCACCTAAAAGTGCAAACTTAAGTTCAGGATTAAATTCCTTTCTTTGATTATCAAGTTCTTGAATTGTATCTTTGAAAGAATCCAAGTATGATTTGAATTGTTTATTTGCATCATCTGCAGAGAGAATTAATTTATTTGTTCTTATGCTGATACTTGAAATATCATTGTTTAATTCTGAAAATTTTTCTTTTAAAGAATTAATATCATCAGAAGTAACTTTTGTCTTATCATCTAAAAATTTGTGCAGCTTTAAAAAGTCTGACTCAATATCTAATAAAGTATAGATATATGATTCAGCATCATTTTTTGTTGTGCTTGTTATTGTATGAAGTTCACCTGATAAATCTTCAAGTTTATCTTTTAGGTTTGGCACATCTTCAATAATTTTACTTGCTTTTGATAATGTTTCTGTTATTTCATCAATCTTTGAATTTAAGTTGTCATTTGTTTGAATATATTTTGAGTCTAACTCTTCGGTTTTTTGAGCAAATCCATCGATTTTACTTACCCATTCATTTAACAAACCAATGTTTTCATATATAAGATCAATTTTTGATGACATTAAATCATCTTCAAAAGCATTATTTATATTAGATACTTTATCTGATATGATATCAACTTTATTTGCCCATTCATTTATCGCAGTTAAATTCTCATATACAATATCCATTTTATTTGTTAAATCTTCAAGATCTAAATCTTCAGATAAAGAAGAATCAATACGGCTTTTTATTGTATTTAAAGTGTTTGTTATATTTCTGGTATCTTCAGCAAAGGTACTTAATGAAGCAATTTTCGTTTGTATATCAGACATTGAACTATCTACATTGTCGATTTTCATTGTCCAATTATTTAATGCACTTATACTTTCATAAATAATATCAATTTTTTCTGCTACATCATCAAAGTCTATACTTTCTCCCAGTCTGGAATATACGTTTTCTATTGATTGATTAATATAACCGACTTTCTCAATCCAAGCATTTATTATTCCTAAACTATCATATATTTCACTGATTTTGGTTATTTGATTTTCAAAGTCTTTATTTTCAAATTCAGCATGAAACTTTGCAAGTCTTACTTGAACTTCTTTTATCAAAACATTTGTCTGTCTGATATTTTTTTGTTGGACACTATTTAAGTCTGTCATAATGGAACCAATATCTTCAAGATTTGGAATATTTTCTATTTTGGAAGATATTTGTTCAATATAACTTGTAAGTGTTTGATGTAGATTCGCAAGTTGTGTTTCCAAATTTTTTATATTCTCGGAATTAGGTTCATTTGTTGAACTTTCCTTAATTGCTGTTAATTCATTAAATATATTTTCATTGGTTTTTAAAGCTAAATCTAATTGCTGTTTCTGATATTCTTCAAATTCCGCACTTGTTAGTGCCAGATTTTGAACGTTTTGTAGGTTTTCTAAATGTTGTGAAACACTGTTTGTTGTGTCTTTTAGTGCATTAATGTCAGTGTATAAATCTTTTAAAAGTGCATCATTACAGCTATCTACCTGCATTGCTATATTTTCAAGCTTTTCCTTTATTTCTTCAAAATTTAGTTTCGCTTGAGTATCTGTAATAAGATTTTCTATTGATTCTACAGAATTCTTAATATCAAGAACATCAAGTTCCTTAACTGAATCTATATTATTAAGTTTTTCACATACTTCTTCCAGAATTTCTTCGTAATTATTCTCAGCAGCCATTTTGCACTCTCTATTTTTCAACTTTGTTAATTTTTATTTTATCAAACATAAGCTATTACTGCACAGTTTGTAGTAATATTTTGATTCTATTTGTTGCTCTGTCAATGAAAGGCTTGTGTTTATTGACTTTCACGAAAAACAAATATTACAAATGATTAAGTTTATTGCTCTGAAATTTCTTTAATTTTGTATATATCTTGTTTTGTTAGCCATCTTGGTGAACCTTCCAATTCTGAATGATTTCTTAACAGATATGAAGGATGGAATATTACGGTTGTATCAATATTATCAATAAGTTTGTACCATTTGCCTCTTATCTCAGAAATTTTAATTTTGTTTCCTAAAAAGGATTTAGCACTAGTTGCTCCGCAAAGCACTATAACTTTAGGCTGAACCGTTTTAATCTGTTCTATTAAATAGTTCTCACATAATGATTTTTCTTCATCCGTTGGAACTCTGTTTTCCGGTGGTCTGCATTTTACGGTGTTACATATATAAAAATCATCTTTCCTCGAAAATCCGCATTCTTCAATAAGCTTGGTCAGTAATTTACCTGCTCTTCCCACAAATGGTGTTCCTGTTGCATCTTCATCTGCTCCAGGGGCTTCTCCTATTAGCAGTATCTTTGCATTTGGATTTCCGTCTGAAAATACTATGTTTTTTCGTGTTTTTCCGAGTTCACACTTATAACAATTTCTACATTCTTCTTTTATTTCGTTTAATTTTGTTTCTTTTTCTGCTAACATATTTAGTTCCTGATTTTTTCTATATAGTTTATTTTACCTTAGTTAAAATGACAATACAAATAACATATCAGCTTTTTAAACCAAAAGTATAACTTATAAATATAGTCATTAAGTCCAATGAAGCTATATGGTAAATCTTGTATTATATAAAAGTAAATCCTCAACTCTTCTGATTGCTTATTCTTAGTGCTCATCCCCCTTCCTTGAAGGGGTTTTCTTTTATTAAATTGGTCTTGTTAAAGTTAATGGTACATCTTTAGGATAAATATCTTCTGTTACACCACTACATCCGGTTATGAAGAAAAAGTCAAAACTGTCGCCGGGTCTTATACCTAAATCATCAAAAGGTATACAAGTTTCAAATATTTCTTTGTGTACATATTTTATATGGTGTCCCCATTGAAGTTCCCATAGTCCGTCTTTTACCGCTGTAGAAAATTGAAGTGGATATTTTCTGTTACTTGTTACTGCAAATTTTACTTCATGTGTGTAGCCATCAAGTAAAATCGGATGAATAAAGTCTTTCTTGTTTGTTGTTCTGGACGGTGATGTTAATGCAAGTAAATCATTAAATACCTTTATGTATATATATATTGAAAAATATTCTTTATAACTTTCTTTGCTGTCAAGTAGGTATTTGTTTATATCAAAACGTATGTATAAATTATCTTTATCTGTACCAAAATAAATTCTATTTAGTATCTTGTTTTCTTGAATAACAGGACCATCAGGAATATCTATACATCCTGCTTGTAACCATTCATCATTATCTTTTACCATACCGTTTATTAGAGGGGTAATTTGTCTTTTGGGTGTTCTTAATGGTTTTCCCATAAATGACATTAATGGCATTTCTAAATAACTTGGGATTGGTCTTTCCATTATTGTATATACATTTTTTAAGTGTTCCCTAAACATAAAATCAAAAATGTGGTCTTGACCTGAATTATTTGGCTCTCCATACCACCAAAACCAATCAGAACCTTCTGCAATATATATCTCTGATTTTGCTGCTTTTATTTGTTCTTTTGTTAATCTGCCTGATTTCTCTGCTTCTTTTAAATCATTTCTAGCTTGAACAAGATATTTCCAAGCAAGATTCTTTGTTGGTTCTGCTATCCATAGTTGGAATTCTTGATTAACCCAAGAACCTGGAGCAACTTTTTTTAGTGGCTTTGCTATTTTCTTGTTTTGGCTTACAAAATCACTAATTAAAACAGTTTTTATATTTTTGTCTTCATTTATGAGTGAATATAATCTTTCTAGAAATAATGAGCCATCTTCAGGATATGTCTCCCAACTGTTTTCACCATCCATTGCAATTGTAAGTATATGTTTTTTGTCTGGTGAATTCTTTAATTTATCATGTACTGTTTTAATTCTGTCAAATAAATCATTTGCACATAAAATGCTGTCGTGATGAGGATATTCAAATCCTATTAAATTTGGAATTACTGAATCTCTGAATATTAAATTTATTTCTTTATCTTGTTTTGTTTTGTATAGATATAAAGAACATACATCATAAGGATCTTCATAGCATCCTCTAAAATCTCTTACAAACTCTTTTTCTAATGAATTTGATAATACACTTTCATCTGTTATAACCCACTTTACTCCAAGATTTGCTAATAAATCAAGAGTCTTTTGACTTATACAATGTTCACTTGGCCAAATTCCTTGTGGTTCTCGTCCAAATGTATTTTTTATTTTATCTAATGCCATTTTTATCTGATCTTTTGCATCAACAATTAGTGAAATTTTACAATCCGGTAATTGGTGCTTTAAAAATGGAGTCTTTAAATCTTTAGGATTTATTAATATAGGTAAAATAGGATGATTATATGGACTTGTTAGTATTTCTATTCGCCCGTCATCCTGATATTTTTTGAATGTAGGGATTATTTGTTTTATGATTTTTCTATTTAGTTCTATTAATTTTTTTCTGTCTTCAAGATTATAATTTGAGCCTTTTTTTTCAAATTCTTTTAACTCAGGATATACATTTTTCCATATGGGATCAAACCAGACAAGATTAAATAACATCATAATATCAGCATATTCTTGAAGAGAAAAATCATTTATGCCTATTTCAGAATTACTGTATCTTTTGTTATACAATTCATTGTATCTTGGGTTCTTTGAAATTAAGTTTTCGTAATTAGCATCAAAAAAATAATTTAATATATATAGCTTGTCATCATCCGTTAATTCTTCTGTTGGCGTTATTGTAAGCTTTGAATGAATATCGTGCCCATCATTATATGCGTAATCCTCAATTGTATCAATAAGTGTTGGAACAATACTAAAGTTTAATTTTAAATTAGGAAATTTATCCAGTATAATAAGCATATCAAGGTAATCTTTTATGGCGTGTAATCTTGCCCAAGGCATTAATTTTATACCATTTGGTTGGGTTTGGTAATTCGGCTGATGAAAATGCCAAACAAATGCTAATGATAATTCTTTTTGCATTACTTTACTTCCTAACTAACAAGATGATAGCATTTTATTCTCAAATATACAACAATATTATATTTGAGCAATCTAAGATAATGTTAAGATATTTAACAAATAAATATAATAAACAAATACGTTATTATAGTTGAATGTTGAGTGTATTATGTACGTTAAATATTAAAAAAACATTACTTAGGGACTATACAATATGCAAAAATAATGATTTAATAATTTAAGTAAATAAATTTTGAGTGTTCAATCCCGTAAATAAAAAGGTTTAGTCGTAAGACTATTAGGGAGAGGAGATTTGGAATAAAATCCAAACTAGCCGCAACGGAAATAGCGGCTTTTTTATTTTGTTAAAAATAAAAAGCCCTATACAAGTACGATTTTGTTACCTGTGAATACTCCACAGGTGGGTAAGTGCCTTAACAAATCCGTTTCCTGCTGCTTGGCAGGTCTACTGCATTGTTATGAGAGTCATCTTTCCCTATTAATCAAGATGTAGGAACAAAATAAATACCCATATAGAGCAATAATATTATATCATATTATTTTTTATATTTCACTAATTTCCTGATTATTTTTTTTGCTTGATTTAACTGTCTATCCTGTTGTTTATTTGTTAAAGTATTTTGTTTTACTATGATGTCCGGATTTAATCCTTTTTTGTATATATCTTCTCCATTTGGAAGAATATATTTGTCTGTTGTTAATATTAAACCTGTTTCATTTTGCATTGGTATAACTTGTTGTATGGAATTTTTTCCGTAACTTGTATTTCCTATTAAAGTTGCATTTAAATTGTCTTTTAGTGTTCCCGCCAGAATTTCAGAAGCACTTGCTGTATTTTTGTTGATTAGAATAACAATAGGTTTATCTTTAAAGATTTTTTCACCATCAGAATATATTTGATATTTTGTATTAATTCTTGATTGTATACTTACAATTTTCCCTTTATCCATCATAAAATTAGCCATTTGAATTGCATTTGCAAGAATACCGCCATAATTGTTCCTTAAATCAATAATTATTCCTTTTGCGTCATTTGTCTTGATAATAATGTTCTTAAAATCTGATACGGCTTTCTCGCCCATTATGTTGGCAAGAGTTATTATTGCTATATTGTCTTTTGTGATTTTATAATCCATTGTTTTTATTGGGATTGATGTTCTTTTTAATTTTTTTGTGATTAGAACATTTTTTCTTTTGACAGTAATCTCAATTTCTTTTTTATCTGAAGCTTCTATTGTATTTATTATTGAATTTATTCCTAATTTGTCAGCTTCTTTGCCATTAACAGAAACGATAGTGTCCCCTGGTAGAATATTTGCATTTTGTGCAGGTGAATTATCCATAATGTGGTTTATTACAATTTCTTTTCCTGATTTATTAAATAGTAAACCAACTCCTGTTATTTCGGAATCTATAATCATCTTTTGTTTAGAAAATAAATCTGACTGTAAGAACTTTGTATATGGATCATTTAAACTTGCAAGCATACTGTTTATAGCAATATTAGCATCTTCAATGGTTTTTATTTCTTTAATGTATCTGTTTCTCCATCTTGTCCAATTTTGGTTATTAAGTGTTTCATCTACATATGAATTTTTTGTTATTCTCCACGCTTTTATGAACAGACGTTGAGGAGCTATATCTTGAGATATTGTTATTTTTTGTAATAATTTATGAATAATATCAAGATTTATATAATTTTCAGGTTTGAATAGAATATATAAAATAATTATTGTAATAATTAAAAATATTGAGTAGAATATTATATTTTTTTGTTGAATCTCTTTATTCATTGATGTTGTACCTTTTTTTATTTTATACTTTTTTATCCTTTTGTACAATTATTTCTTGGTAAAATCTTTGTTTTATCTGATATAATATAAATTATGAAAAACTTATTGAAAGATTGTCTGTATATACTTTTTGTTGTGATTGTGATGTTTTTTCTTAGTGATCAGCCATCATTCTCACGTACAATGAAGTTTGTTCAGTTGTCGGATATACATTATTCTTTAGTTCGAGATGATACCAGTTATAAACTTTTGTCTAAAACAAGACCCCTATTAAAAGATGCTATAAAACAAATTAATGCACAAAAGAATATTAAATTTGTTATGATAACAGGTGATGGTATAGATAAACCGACTAAAGACTCATTATACAGTCTTACAGAAGAACTTAATACTTTGCATACTCCTTGGTATTATGTTTTAGGTAATCATGATACTTCTACTGACGGCTTTTTAACAAAAATAAGATTTGTTGAAATTCTTAAAGAAACAAATCCAAATTATGTTTTTGATTCTACTTATTATACATTTAAACCACAAAAGGGTTATAGGGTAATTGTTTTGGATGGTGCCAAAAATAAGGGAATATCTTCTCATGGTATTTTGCCTAAAGAACAATTATTTTGGCTTGATAATGTATTGAGTAAGTCTAAAAATGATACTGTTTTGATTTTTATACATTTTCCATTGTTGCCACCATATGAATCAAAAGGACATGAGATTATAAATGCAGATGAATTTAAAGCTGTATTAAAAAAATATGATATGCCAATAGCAATATTTTCAGGGCATTATCATGCAGCTAAAATTACTAAACGCGGTAATATTTTGCATGTATCGTCGCCATCTTTAGCTGGTTATCCTAATGCATTTAGAATAATTGAAGTTACTAATAAATCTAAGCAAACAATATTTAAGTTTGATTTTTGTGAAACAAATATGAAAGATTTACAAATGAAAACCAAAATTATGACATTTGGTGGATCTATATATTATGGTAAACCTAAGGATAGAACAACAACTGTAACAATAGAAAAGAAGTAGACGTTATGACGAAATCAGACTTTAAAGTTAAATTTTGGGGTGTAAGAGGTTCGTATCCTGTTGCGAATAAGGATTTTTTACAATATGGTGGTAATACATCATGCGTTGAGGTTATAGCCGGTTCGCATCGTATAATTCTTGATGCCGGAACAGGTATTATTTCTTTGGGCGATAAAATTTTTCAAGAACATATATCTTCAGCAGGTGATGTTTTTGATAGAAAACCGATGAATATTACTCTTCTTCTCAGTCATATTCATCAAGATCATATCCAAGGTTTAAATTTTTTTAAACCGATTAATGTTTTAACGACACAATTCTCTTTATTTGGATACAGCGGTTTTGATTCTACTTTAGATGAAACTTTATCGGAATTAATATATGGCAAGTCTTTTCCTCTAAATTTATATGATATAACTGCTGATTGTATTATTACTGATATTACAGAATCTGAAATTATTCTTTTTGATAAAGATAATCAAAGACCAATTCTAAAGCGTATTTCTTGTTTAGAAGATATTAAGCCTAAAGAAGATGAAGTAATTATTTCATTTATGAAATCTAATTCACATCCTAATTTTGGTGTTATGTGTTTTAAGATTAGTTATAAAGATAAATCTGTTGTTTATGCTACAGATACCGAATGTTATAATGGTGGTTCTAAAAAGCTTGAAATATTTGCAAAAGATGCTGATTTATTAATCCATGACAGCCAGTATACAAAAGAAGATTATCTTTCAGAGGTCAATACAAAACAAGGCTATGGACATTCAACATTTGATATGGCATATGATATTGCAATTTCTGCAAATGCTAAGAGACTGGCGTTTTTCCATTTTGATCCTTCTTATAATGACGAGAAATTGACAAATATTGAAAGTTTCTTTAATAAAAAGAATAAAAATTGTTTTCTTGCAAAAGAAGGTATGGAAGTTTGTATTTAAAAAGAATTTTTATAATTATTGTTTGTTTACTTTTTTGGGGGCAGTATTGTTATGCCGCTCATACTATTGATGCAGAAAAAAATGCATACAGACATAATAATCAGGGACTTTTATATTTAAAAGAAAAATATTACTTTGGAGCTATAGAAGAATTTAAAATTGCTATTGATTTATTACCAAACTCTCAGGCAACGGCTGTATATTATTCAAATTTAGGCAGGACATATGAAGAAATCGGTTATCCCGAACTTGCTCGTCCTTGTTTTGAAAAAGCTATTAGAATAAATGTTTTATGTTTTGATTATTATTTGAAACTTGCAGAAAACTATAAAAAACTTGGTATACTCGATCAAAAATTATATGATTTTCAAAGTCGAAATGATTCGTCATTGAATGATATTATGGTTGGACTTATATTTATTCAGAAAGGCGATATATCAACAGGTATAACAGTTCTGGATGAGTTTTGTAATAAGGAACCTAATTTAATAATAACAACAGGTGTAAAAGAATATTTAAAAAAAATTACTAATTCTTTATAATAATTTTTTATGATGAGAATCTGTTCCGCCTGTTTTTATTAAATTATATTTTTCTGCAATATTTATTATTGTAGATTTTAAATGAAATTTTAATATTCCTCTTAAGCCTCTATATGGGTAATAAGTTTCTATACCTTCAAGTCCTATATCAATTAAACTTTTAATAAACGAATCAATATTTATACACCAATAACAAGCCGGATGTGCTAAAACCGCTATTCCTCCTGCATTTTTTATTTTTTCTATTACAGTTTTAGGGTCTCTTAATTTAAATAATCTATATAAATTGAACTTTTTACCTAAGTTATTTGAGGCATATAAGTATTTTATTTCTTCATTATCAATATTTATTCCATATCCAATAATATGTATTAAAATTCCTTTATAGAAACAGTCAAATTCAACTGCAGGTATGACTATTTTTTCTTTTAGAATATTAGTTGATAAATATGCATCAATTGTATTATGGTCTGAAATGGCAATAAATTTTTTACCTTTTTGTTTTGCTTGTTCTACAATTTCATATGGTGTCATTTCACCATCTGATTCACAAGAATGTATATGTAAATCAACATTTTTATAATAATCTTCTTCTTTAAAAGATAATATTAAATTTTTTAAATCTTCTTTTGTCATGTTAAACTTAACTCAATAATCTACAAATATATGCTAATATAAAACATAAAAAAGAGGAAGTATGCAAAGGAAAAAATCTAATAAAATAATTAATGTTTTTCAAATATTTTTTTCAAGTATAAAAATGTACTTTTTATACTTAGATCAATGTATTAAGTACTTATTGTTTCCGATTTTAGGTCAATTAGTAAGTTTAATAATATTATTTACAATTTTATATTATTTTAATACTAATATTGATAATATAAGAAATCTTTCTTCTTTTTTTGAAAATGATAAAAATCTATATTTATTATTTGCTTTTGTTTTATTGCCGTTTTTAATTATTTTCTTTAAAGCTTTTTATGAATATATAATTGCTTTTAGTTCTTTGAATATACTATTTTATACTGTATCAAATAAAAAGAAAATTAAAAATATTGATTTTGATGCAAATAAAAAGGTAATTGAAAGAAGATTTTTTAGTTATTTGGTATTGATATTTATAGTTACTTTATTGTTGATTATACCTCCTTTTCTTTTTGTAGCACCTATAATTTGGATATTTTTATGTTTGTCCTTTCAGGTATTTTCTTTTGAAAATGATATTTCAGGAACAGGAGCGATTTCAAGAAGTATTGAACTTGTAAGAGGGAATGTTCTTTCTACGATAATATTATTAGTTTTATGTTTTATGTTGACTTATTGGTTTCTTCCGAATCTTTTTATATGGTCATGTGAAAAAATTTCTCTTGTAACTTTTATGATTGGAAAAATAGAATCTTTTGTAAATATACTAAATCTTGATCTATTAAATGATGTTTTAGCTAATGTAAATTTAAGTATAGATGCTTTAACTATTGCTAAATATACGGCTGAATATATTATTTCTCTTGTTATTATTGCTTTTTCATTACCATTTAGATGCTGTTGTTTTACTCAGCTTTATAAACTTTATGATTCAGAAAAAATTAAAGATTTCTCAAAACAATCCGATGAAATAATTGCAAGGGCAACGGGTAAAAAGAGAAAGAGTTAATTAGGGATAATGTTTAAATGTAAAAAATGTAATTCAATTGATAAATTTGAATTAATGTTTAGTCCTTCTTATACTGGGGCAAAAAATTTTGATATAACTTATACCAAAGACAATGATATAAAAATAAACGTGGATGGATTCACTTTTATTCCTGATTTGTCTTTTATGAATAATCATGCTGTATGTAGATATTGTGGAAATATAAATTGTTGGGATTATAAATAATGTTGCATTTGCAACATTATTTTGTTTTTACTAAATACATTAAATTTGTTATAATTTTTATATTCAAAATGATGTTATAGTAAATATTTGTATTTAGTAATAAAGGATTATTATGAAAAACGAAAAAGAAAAAAAAGATTATTCACTTCTTTTAAAAATATTATATTTATCAATTTTTATATTTATATGTTTATTTATATATATTGCCGGCGGTAAGAATAATTTAAGTAAATCTGAAAAATCTTATGAAACAAGAGAAGTAAAAAGAATTGAAAATATAGAAAAAAACGAACAACAAATTGTAGATACTCAACTTAAACCTTTTAAAAAATACAAGTATAAATATGCTTATACAATTGATATACAAGGGTATGTTGAACGGATGGAAATTGATATTCCAATTCCTTTAAATGAAACTGAAAAACAGTATATTTCAGATGTTAAAGCATCTATTAAACCAACAAGATTATATAGTGATGGTGTTAATACAATAGCACAGTACGTTTTTAATAATATTGGTTCTCAAAGAATGAATCTTGTATTTGAGGGTATTGCAAAAGTCAGAACATATAATATAAATACTGCTAAGATTTTAAATAAAAATTTAACACCAGAGAAAAATTTGAAACGATATTTAAATCCAGAACCACTTATTGAGTCTGATGATCCTTATATTAAGAGCATAGCAAGAAAGATAAAAGGAGACTCTCAAGAAGAAATTTTGCAAAATATATATGAATATATTCAAAATAATATGACATATACAATAATAAATAATATTGGAGCTAAAAGGGCATTACAACAAGGACGTGGTAAATGCAGTGAATATGCAGCTATAATGATAGCATTATGTAGAGCCAAGAAAATACCGGCAAGAATGCTTCTTGGTAATATTGCAAGAGAGATAAATCCTCAGCATAATTGGGTAGAGGTTTATTATGATAAGTACGGATGGGTTGTATATGATCCTACTGCGGAACCTGTTAATGTTAGAATTCTGGATAAAAATGGAAATGTTAAAAAGATTCAAAAAAGATATGATACTTCTCCTGATTTGAATTATATAACTGCAGGAAGAAATAAATTTTCAACTTATAATACTTCTTATTCTATTTCAGATACAAGAAATGGTTCTGTAAATATTAAAGAAAATATACAAATATATGAAGTTAAGTAAAAGAAGTTGATATTATAAATTCTTATATAATAAAAGACATCTCTAGAGGGATGTCTTTTATTGTTTGAAGAAAAACAGATTAGTTTCTAAGTTCCGGAATTTGTATTTCTATGTTTGGGACTATATAAAAAAACACCCTTTATGGGTGTAATCTTTTAAATGGAGCGAGAGACGAGGCTCGAACTCGCGACATCTTCCTTGGCAAGGAAGCATTCTACCACTGAATTACTCTCGCATCCTCTTATGGATTTTATTATACATGCACAATTTTTTATTTCAAGTCTTTTTTTAAAATGATTAATTATTTTCTTCCTAATAATAAATCAAAGACATTTCTATATCTTACAGTTGTATAACTACCGTCTTCGTGTTCAATTACTTTTTCTTGTCTTGCTTGTATTGCTGATTCATTAAAATAGTTTATTATTCCATTAAAGAATCCTGCTTGATAAGCAAAATATATACCTGCAAAAATTATTATCCATACAATTAATTTAAACATATATCTACCTCTTTTTTATTAAGATAGTTTATTTTTTGCTTTTAGTCAAATCTTTATTTTTGATTAAATAAGGTTTTACAAAATTATATGTTCCATATATTGAAACTATACTACCTGCGACTTTTAATCCTTTTGAAAATTTATTATCCTTTAGTAGTGAAGCTATGGCATTGATTGTTGTTCCTACCGTAAAACACAGATAACCTTTAAATATTGCTCTCGGAGTTGTTACCATGTCACTTAAATCGTTTTTATTTACAACTTTTTCGCTAAATATATCTAAAATATCAGGTTTATATTCTTCCTTTTTAGTAACTTGTTCTGTTTTTTTTATATCATTTCTAATTATATTATTATTTGTAATACTAGAAAAATTATCAAAAACTTGCATTATTATATATCCTTGTTAATGTTATAAAATCTGAACAAAAAATAATTTGTCTCACTTAATTTTAGTATTTATAATAAAATAATAGTTAAAGAGGATGTTTTGTAATGTTAGTTGAAAAAGAACTTGGAATTCTTAATCAGTATTTGGTTAATAGTTTAGTGGATGATAAAAACCGAATATCTGAAGATATATGTGATTATTTATGTTCCAAGTCAAAAAGAATAAGACCTGTACTTGTATTCCTTTTTGCAAAGGCAATGGGTATTGAGCTTGATGATAAAATTTATCATCTTGCTTGCAGTGTTGAATTGGTTCATAATTCAACTTTAGTACATGATGATATTCTTGATAATGCTGATACAAGAAGAGGGAAAGTTTCTTTGAACTATAAGCTTGGTAATAATTTAAGTGTTCTTGCCGGGGATATTTTGCTTTCTGTTGCATTAAGAGAACTTGTAAAATGTGGTAGTGTTGAGGCTATTGATGTTTTTGCTGAATCTATATATTTGATGTGTAAAGGGGAAATAAATCAGAATTTTACAATTGGTAAACTCCCAACAATGGAAGAATATATTCGGAAATCCGAATATAAGACTGCAGAACTTTTTAAGGCTCCATTAACCTCTCTTTGTTTAATTAAAAATAAATCAGCAAAAAATAATATTCTATCTTTTGCAAGAAACTTTGGTATTGCTTTTCAAATAAAAGATGATTTACTTAATGTATTGAAAAATGATCCTACAAAACCTGTTATGAGTGATATTCATAATGGTATTTATACCGCTCCTGTATTATTCTTAAATGATGATATAGGTAATATTTTAGATTTAAATGAAAATGAGATAATAGAAAAACTTCAAGCAGATAAAAAATTCATTCATAAAACGGTAGATTTAATAAAAGAATACGCAGATAAGGCAATTGAAGCTATAAGTTTTATAGAAGATAATCTATATAAACAAGAAATTATAAAAATAACTAAAAACCTATATGAGGCAGGAATATATGAATAAAGCAGTATTAAAAGAAACTGTTGATACAATTGTATTCGTTGTAGTTGCAATAATTATAATAAGATTTTTTCTTGGTGAAATTCGTTGGATACCATCAGGGTCTATGAAACCTACATTGGTTGAGGGTGATAGAGTTTTTGTAGAAAGACTTTCTCGCTTTTATAGAACACCAACAAGAGGTGATATTATGGTTTTTTATCCGCCTCAAGAAACTTTAAGTGCAAACCCAATTTCTGTTTTTTCCCGCTTAACCGGATTTTTCTGTAAAGATGTTGCTTATATTAAAAGAGTAATTGGACTTCCAAATGAAAAAATTGAAATAGTTCAAAATGAGGATGGTTCTACTGATGTATTTATAAATGATAAAAAATTAGATGAGCCTTATATTATGGATAAGTATGAATATCCTATATGTAATTCTGATATGAATTGTGGACCTTTGGTTTTGGGGAATGACGAATATTTTATGATGGGGGATAATAGAGGACACTCATCAGATTCAAGATATTGGGGGGTATTAAAGGAAGACAGATTTATAGGTAGAGCTAAACTTCTGTTTTGGCCGTTTACTCATTTTAAGTATTTTGAAAAGAAATCATATTAGTAATTTTCTTTTAGAAAAGCTAATAGTACATCAAGTGCTTTTGTAGAAAATGCATATTTCATTATTCTTCTGTATAATAGTGGATTAGCTTCATATTTATATGATTTTTTATTTTTTTTATCTGCTATTCCTATATATATGAGACCTACTGGTTTTGTTTCTGTTGCTCCCAGTGGTCCTGCTATACCTGTGGTTGATAGTGTTATTGTACAGTTATATTTATTTAATAAACCTTCTGCCATTTCTATTGCAACTTGTGAGCTTACTACTCCATTTTCTTCTATAGTCTTAGGTTTTACTCCTAAAATTGCAACTTTTGCTGAATTAGCATATGTAACAAAATTTTGGAAAATATATGTGCTCGAACCTGAAATATCTGTCAATCTTGAACTTATTAAACCGCCTGTACAAGATTCTGCTATAGAAAGTTTTAATGCATTTCTAGTTAATAATTTTGCTATTTTTTTTTCTTTCGATAGCAAAATTATAGGAATAATATTTTTAATGATGAAAATGCTATTAACCGCTAGACGTTTAAAAAACATATTAATAAACCGGCATGTCTAAAGGTTTTAATAATTGTACCTGAAGAGTTTCCCCTTGGTTGACATAGATATTTTCACCTTTTTTAAATATATCTGCTATAGAGTCACCAATAAAGTATATTCCTGCAACAGGTGTAGTTACTATTGCTGTTAGAGGAGCAAATACGTACTTTGGAGAACCGTTTAATAAATCTTCTCCTTTTTCCCAAGCCCAAGTTGTTGGTTTTACTACTATATTTTTTGTTTTTTGAGCTGTTTTGGTAAATGCTGTTTTATATGTTGTTTTAGAACTTAAGGCTCCGTCATATGTTACATTTTTGTTGTTGCATATACCTGCGTAAAACGGAACTTGTTTTCCTGTAGCACTTACAATGTGGTCAAAATATAGTCTTATTATTCCTCCCTTATATAAAATTTTAGGGGCAGACACTTCTTCTATTGAACCTCTTATAACGCTTCCTTGCGGTATTACAATTGATTTATCAACTTTTATATTTTCTGTTACCATCAAGTCAAATTGATCACCCAATGAAGAAGTAGATGAACTTACAGGGTCTAAGACTTTTAATGTAATAATTGTACCTGCTGGTACTCGTTTCGTCTTTATGTTTGCATTAATTTTTTTATTTACTGCACAATCTGCACCAATCCCTGTAAATAAAAACATTGCACATATTGTAATTAAAACAGAAAATATTTTTTTCATTATAAATCCCTCTAATTAATATCTGTTATTGATATTTTACCAAATTTTGCAGATAAATCATCAATATGATGAATTATGTACATAAATGGTTCTGCATCTTTATCATTCAAGTCTATTAATGCACCCCAGTCTGTTCTTCCATGGTGGGCTGCTATCATTTTGGCAATATCCTTAAACCCGTTATTCATGCATATAGAAAATCCCCATTGTGAGTGGGTTCTCCAGTCTTTTCTGAATTCTTCGTTATATTCTATTAAGCCTGTTTCTTCATCAACTATATATTCAAATATTTTTCCGAAATCATGTAAAATGCAAGCTGCATATACAATATCCGGATTTATTTTGTTATTACATTTGGAAAGGATAATTTCCGCAAAATCTAAACATTCAAGGGTATGTTCAAGCAATCCGCCAATATAATTATGATGCATTAATTTTGCTGCGGGTGTCTTTTTAAATTGTTCTTCATATTCAAATAATAGTGATGAAACAAATTCGGAAAGCTTTTTATCATTGATTTTATTTACATAGTTCATTATTTTAGAAAACAGTTCATCTCTTTGTTGTGAAGATAAACCAAGTTTTGCTTCTTTCACAAGGCTTATATCTGAGATTAGACAGTTGTTATATTTTTCGTTGTATGTGCCTGCGTTGATTCTTATTTGATTGTTTGTTCTAAACAATTTTGAGTCTAATCTGTTTAATGTTTCTTCCCATAGGATACAATTAAGTACAGTACCATCTTCAATATTTTTAACTTGAAGTTTTCCCATTTTGGAGCCTGCTTTTGTATCTCCTATAGAAAACGTTATTACTTCATATATTGCGTGTAAGTCTAACATAATTTCTCTCTTTTCTTATTGATTTTTATTATACAACAATTTTATATTGCTTGTTCATTAGTTTTAATAATTTTTTCTAAATATAACTTTGTGAAAAACGCTGAAAACGGACGTTTTATTTTTATTGCACAGAATTCTATTACATTACCATCTTTGCAGACAATAAATAGTGAATTTCTTGTTTTCTTAACGATTGAAGCAGGTCTTTTTTTTGTTTTCTTTTGATGAATTTTATAACTTTCAAATGTAAAAAATTCATTTTTATAAGGTATATGGCATTTAAGCCATGGAGTTAGAGCTCTTATTCTTTTGTCTATTTCTAATGATGTTTCTTTTTCAAAGTCTAAAATTGAATCTGCTAATGAAATTTGATGTTGATATGTAGATTCTTGCTCATTTTGGCTTTTTTGATTTTTTAGTTTTTGCGGTAAGTTATTTAATAAATTAATAATTTCATTTCTAGCTAAATCACAGCATCTGTGTTTTAAACTTTCACCTGTATCTGCTTTTAATATTTCTGTCTCTGCTTGGTGTAATATGGCACCTGTATCATAGTTGACATCCATTAAGTGAAAAGTAACACCTGTTTTGTTTTCATTATTTAGTATTACTTGTAAGTATGGATTTGGGCCTCTGTATTTTGGCAATAATGAAGGATGTGTATTTATGCAGGCAATTTTAGGTGCATTTATTGTTTGTAAGGAAAATTTCTCACTCCAAGAACCAACAAGTATAACATCTGTTTTAAGCTTTTCTATAGCATTAATAAACTCTTGAGAATTAACACTTTTTGCTTTAATTTCTTTTAATTGATGAGTTTTTATAAAGTTATAATCGTCTGTTGGTTTTAAAAAATCATATATAAATTTTTTTAACGGTGGATATTTAATATTTTCTTCCCTAAATACACCAACAATTTCATGTTTAGTCTTAAGCACTCCCGAGATGAGTGCCCTCAACATTTCACCATAGCCTACAATAACAATTTTCATAATTATTATGATATTTTATACAAAATAAAAAAGCAAAGTAAAACTAATATAATGTAAATTAAGTATTCGTTTTTGTAATAAAAGATATTAAAATAGTTTCATAATGGTTTATTTTTTAATACAATAAAACCGGAAAGAGAAGGAATTTTTTGAGCGGAAATTTTGATGATTTAGAAACAACGGTTAGAAAATCGTCTGTTATACAAGAAAGAATGAGTCTTGTATCAAGTCATATGTATAAACAGTTCTTGGAATATCAGCAATCAAATGCAAATACTGCTGTTTTGTTTGAAAGAATGGTTGAAAATATGGCTCTTACAGTTGAATATTTAAAGCAATCTTTTACGGTAAGAGGTATTCCTTCTGAAAATATTTATTATGAATACGATAAGCAAAGACATATTGCCATTATGAATATTCTTTGGCATTCAATAACTTTTTATTCAAATATGAAAGATAAGCCAAAAGCTTTGCATAGAGAAAAAGATGTACCTCTATTTACAGGAAGAATTATTGCTATAAAAGGAATGCTTCCTGAATTATTGCAAGGATATAATGATGAAACCGAACAAAAATTATTAGATATGGAAGTTGCATCTTTATATGTTCCTGCAGATAAAAGCGGTAAAGCAATAATAAAGATACGTCATCTTGGAAATCAAGAGTTTTATATTAATCAAATGGAAGCACCGAGAGAATTTTTACTAAAAGTAATTGAAACCATTTGTGGTGGCGGTAACTACCATAAAGAAGGCTCTAGAGTTACTATTAGTATTTAAGATATAAAATATCATTTTCCTAATTAATTTTATTCTTAATTTGGTCAAAGACATTAAAACCCTTGTCGTCTTTTTTTACAGCCATTAAGAATAAACAACTGCCGTTGCTTGCTTTTTCCCATAACTTGCCTATTAAATCTTTATTTTTAGTATCTTCATTAGAGGCTAAGTGGTCTCCCTTATATTCAACAACAAGGATTCTACCATCCTTCAATTTTGCAACAAAGTCAGGATAAAATCTTCCATTTGCCATTGGTAAATAGAATGAATATTGATGTTTTTCAATATTTCTTACCCAATATTCAACCTTATCTAGCATATCTATTGCTCTTGCACAATCTGCTTCTTCCTTGTTTAATTCAGCAACTTGTGAAAAATAATGCTTATTAAATTCTGTACCTCTATAAGCATTTATCGGAATATATTGTTTCCCGCTAAAATCTATAGAATAGTTAAAATCTGTTTTTAATTGAGCATCAACAGAAAATAAAGTTCTTTGCATGCCTGACTTTTCAGCTATTTTTTTGAGGTCATTTATTTTTTCCTTAATAGCGTCCTTTAAAATAAATTTTGTTCTTAACAGGTCGTTAAAGGATAGCTGTCTATCCATAGTTAAATATTCTAAGATTTGTCTTACAAACTGAACTTGTACTTGTTGAGCTATCATATCATTTGGAATTTGCTGAGTAATCCATATTGCAAGTTTTGGTATAGTCCAATCCGTATGCGTTTCTGTTAAATCAAGAGCAAAAGTTTCTTGCAAATATTTATCAACAATACTATTTCCTTTTAAGTCAATAGAATATACAGCTCCTTCTTTTTGTAGTCTAAATTCCCCTTCTGTTAAAGTTGCAGGATAATCTAATAACCATTTACCACCAGCATCAAGGAAATATTCGTCATAATCACAAGTCCAATCATCATCTATAAATAAAGTTAATTGTGGTACTTTAAAAGTTTTGTTTTCTTGAGAAGGATATTTTCTTCCATATACAACTTGATTTCTCAACTCGACTCTTAAATTAAGTGATACGGCTTTTCTTTCTGCAAAAGGGGTCGCTTGAATTATTTTTTCTTCCAGTTCTGGAGTAATAATTTCGTCTGTGTTAATTAAAACCTCATCACCAATAGGAGTGCTGACAACTTCTATCTTTTTCTTTTCTTCTTCTGTAAATTTGCTTATATCAAATTTTGAAACATTTAATTTAAGAGGTTTCTTTTCACTTGAACCCCCAAGTGTAACAGGTAATCTTGTTTGTATTGAATCGGGGATTTCATCTTCTTCAAATCCCATTTCAACCAACCTATCTTTTAATTGAGTAACGCCATTTTGCCATGAATCATTTGATACAAAAGCGTATGCTTTATTCAATTCATCTTGGGTTCTTGTCTGTGCATAAGGCATTCTAAGCACCCTACCCAATAATTGTTCAATATCTTTAGCAGAATGTCTTTGAGCAACAGAGCAAAATACATAGGCAAAAGAGCAATCCCAACCTTCTTTTAAAGCTTCAACAGTGATTACATATTCAATTTTACAATTAGGGTTAAATATATCTATTCCATCAAGCTCTTTTTGTTCACCTGTAGCAATAGCAATTTTGGATTCTTCAATATTTTCTCTTTCCAATAAATATTTCTTAATAACATCAACAGTAACTTCTCTATTTTTGCTTTCGGCTTGAATTAACAAAATTGGTCTAATATATTTACTATCATTTTGGGCATATTTATCTAAAGCCTTTCGAGCCAGAACGCTTGCACTTAAAGACTCTTGCCAAGTTTGGTGAACTGTTAAAATAATTGGGAGCTTAATCATCTCTTCAACTTTTAACTCCATTGCACAAACCCTATGTAATACATTAGAGTTTGAAGCTGGAGTTGCTGTATATTCAATAATACAAGAGGGGTTCACCCTATTAAGTGTTTCATAAGCTAATTTAGTAGAGTTATTGTGAGCTTCATCTGCAATAACTATTGGTCTATATATATTTAATAGGTTAGCAAATGAATATTTAATCTTACCTTTATCAACCCCATCTTCTATTCTTTCAAGATTTTCCATATTTTGAACATTAGGAATTTTGGCAAAATGTGGCTCTAAATTTTCATTATGAGCATAAATTCTTCTTGCATTTGTATCTGTAATTTTAAATGTTTGAAATGTTGATACAAAAACACAACATTTACTTGCAATATCTTGAGGTCTTAAATTTGTATAGTCTTCTATGTCAAAGACCAAAACTTCACCCCCAAAAGCTTTTTCTAATACTTCCCTATTGGGATGTCTTGGATTTTTTAATGTTTCAATAGTTTGAGTTTTAATTGTTGTAGTAGGGCAAAACCACAGTACAATAGGAGTTTCTGTTTCAAGATATGTGGAAGATGCTATAGAAATACTATTCGCAGCTAAATAAGTCTTACCACCACCAGTTGGTAATCTCAAGCAAACATATGGTACATCTTCTAATCCCTTGATTTTATTATATCCATATTGAGGATAAAACTCACGAAATGCACCATCTGCACCCTTAAATCTTGTTAATTCAAGGTATTTTTGCAGTTTATCTAAAGTTGTTTTCTGATATTCTTTTAGTTGAAACATTAATATCTACCCCTATATTCAATAGTGCCATCATCGTTAAATACAACACTTTTTAATTGCTTTTCTGTAATAATCCTATCAATTTTTTTATCAATTGACTCAACTTTCAACAAGGCTTTATCTTCAATTTTTACAAACTCAGGAATATGAGTAACTTTGTGTCTTATTTCATAATCCAAACGAGAAACCTCAATATACTCACCGTAAAATTCTAAAAATACTTTTTCATCAAAGGTGTAACAGCCTCTACATACTCCATCTGAGTCAGGAGGGTTAAATGTTTTGTCATTTGCAATCTCTGAAATATATTTATACAAAGTGCCGTCTTCTCTATAAAGTCGATTAGTTATTGCTTCATAAGCATCACCAACTTTATACCCGTGCTTTTTTAAGACATCTTGAATTTTTTCAGTGTCTATAATAGGAATAAGTTTTGAATTATCATGGTCAATTGTTATCATATCAAGATTTATACATACCGACATTATTAAACCTTCAGTATCTTTATCATTACTTGGTCTAATTAGGAATAATTCAATTTCTTTAGCATTTGGATTAATCTTAGTTGATTCAGCATACTGAACAGTTGGTTTTGTAAATCCTGTTGCAGAAGCCAAAATACCAGCATTTATGTCTAAATTATTTAAAGAGCCTGCAAGAGTTGCAATATCCTTTCGAGGTGTAGGCTTATTTCTTTCTACATAATCCTTACACTCAACAAATATAGACATAATTTTATTTTCTACTAGTGCGTCAATCTGATACTTATCTTTACTGTATAATCCAGTTTTCCTTATATTGTGAGTTACGTCTTGTGCATTGTTTAAAATCTTTAGTACTGCAGCAACAAGCAACTCATAACCCGTACCTTGCTTTTTGGGTTTATAACCAAAAATGTATTCAAAGTATTCATCCATATTTTTGTAATTATCCATATGAATTACCTTGCCTTTATGTCATATGGTGTTTGTTTGAATGTAATATTGTTTATTTTTCGCTTTTCTTCATTCATTCTTGTAGCTTCACCATAAATAACTTTTTTACCATCAAATTTAGGCAATGTATCAAATATCTTTTGCGTTAATACATTACCACCATCTGGCTTTTTATCTCCTAAAATTCCATTATAAAGAAGATAATATGCCGTACCATTATAAACTCCAAGTAATGGGCTCTTTTCAAAATCAAGCAATGGAGTTTTTGTTTCACTGAACCATATATGATTAGCTAATGTCTTAAAATCCACATTTTTATTTATATTTCCATTTTCATCAAAGACAGTTTCTCCTAAGTCATAAAAAGTGTAACCAGATTGAATATCAGAAATATTAAGGTAGTTATTTAATCTCGGTAAAATAACATTCATAACAGAATCTTCAGACATTTCAATCATTATAAATTTTCTATTTATGTTTTCCTCTTTATTTAACTTAAAGACAGAATAAGCCGTAGTACCACTTCCTGCAAAAGAATCTAAAATAATATCCTCATTATTACTAAAAGCTTTAATCAAATATGCTATTAAATCTACAGGTTTTGGATAATCAAAATTAAGTCCTAATTTAGCTAATTCTTAGCTCATTTGATGTGTTGTTCCGAACCCCCTCAATACAGAGACAAAATGTCCCTTATCTTGTTTTCTTACTTTAACACATTCTATAGCTCCTGTTTTCGTTAATTCAAAAACAGTACTTTGACCTTTGGAATCTTTTACTTCTTGAAAGCTTCTATCTATAAAGGATAAAAGTATATTTTTGGAACTCCAACCCGTTGTTGCAATTACATCATTTTGAACTCGCCAATTCTTTACTATAATATCATTATTGTATATTGGATAATTAACTTTATTTTTATCTATAACTCCGAACTCAAAATTTGCAGGAAACCCCTTTGGAATCAATATATCACTAGGAGGATTCTTTGGACCATTTTTTACTATAGTATTTCTTATTTCTGATTTATATAATTTACTACTATTTGATATATTTGGGTCTATTACATTTAAATTATCAATTTTCCCATTTTTCGAATATACCAGTATATATTCATGATAATTTATTATTTTTGCTTGATTATCTGTATTGCCTTCATAATGCCATATTAAAGTGCAAATAAAATTATTTCTTCCAAAAAGTTCATCGCATAAAACTTTAAGATAATGCATCTCGTCATCATTGATACTAATTAAAATAACGCCATCATTTTTCAGTAATTCCCATAATAATTCTAATCTTGGATAAATCATTTGTAACCAAATAGAATGTTCTAGATTATCATCATACGATTCAAAAGCTTTTCTTGTATTATAAGGAGGGTCTATGTATATGCACTTTACTTGACCTTTGTAGTATGGCAAAAGAGCTTTTAGGGCTTCAAGGTTATCACCTTTAATAATCATATTTTCGTTATTTTCGCCATAAGAGAGTTCTTTATTTGCCTTTAAAATTCTATAAGGAACTTTTGATGCAGTATTTATTGCTTCATTTTTATTTAACCAATCTAGTATAGGCACTTATTTACTTCTCCTTTTTATTTATAGATGGATAAATATTATAACTCTGTCGGGGAAGCTATTTTACCCATTACGGCACTTGCAGCTGCTACGTATGGTGATGATAGATATACTTCACTTTCTACGTGCCCCATTCTTCCTACAAAGTTTCTGTTTGTAGTTGATATTGCCCTTTCGCCTGCCGCTAATATTCCTGCGTGTCCTCCTAAACAAGGTCCGCATGTAGGTGTTGATACAGCTCCGCCTGCTTCAATTATTGTTTCTAAGTATCCTGCTCTTAGAGCTTCTAAATATATTTGTTGAGTTGCAGGGAATACTATTAAACGAACATCTTTATGTACTTTTCTGCCTTTTAAAATTTCTGCTGCCGCTTTTATATCTGATAATCTTCCGTTTGTACAGCTGCCTATTACCGCTTGGTCAATTTTTACATTGCCTGCTTTTGAAACAGGTCTTGTATTACCCGGTAAATGCGGGAATGCTACAACCGGTTCAATTTCTTCGGTATTATATACAATTACTTTTTCATATTTCGCATCTTTATCGCTTGTATAAAATTTAGGTGTTCTTATACTTCTGTCTTTTAAGTATGCTTTTGTTATTTCATCAGGTTCAATAATGCCATTTTTTGCACCTGCTTCTATTGCCATATTACAGATGGTAAATCTTCCGTCCATTGGCATTTCGCGTATTGTACTGCCGCCTATTTCAAGTGTTTTATATAAAGCTCCGTCAACACCAATATCACCAATTAAGTATAAAATTAAGTCTTTAGCTGTTACATATTTGTTTAATTTACCGTTAAACTCAACTTTAATTGCAGATGGTACTTTAAGCCAAGTATCACCAGATGCCATAGCGCAAGCTATATCTGTTGAACCCATACCAGTTGAAAAAGCACCTATTGCACCATATGTACAAGTATGAGAATCTGCACCTATAACTATATCACCTGCCGTAACTATTCCGTTATCAGGTAAAAGTGCATGTTCTATGCCCATTCTTCCAACTTCAAAGAAATGTTCAAGTTCTTGTTCACGAGAAAATTCTCTAACTTGTTTTACTTGCTGTGCTGATTTTATATCTCTGTTTGGAACAAAGTGGTCGGGAACAAAAACTACTCTTTCCTTATCAAAAACTTTTTTTACACCTATTTTATTGAATTCATTTATAGCTACAGGTCCTGTTATATCGTTAGCAAGAGTTATATCTACTTTTGCAGTTATTAATTGCCCTGCTTTTACTTCATTTAGACCTGCGTGGTCTGCTAAAATTTTTTCTGTAATATTCATAGGTTTTGTCATAATAAAATCCTCACACAAAAACTATTTAAATGATATTATAAAATAAGGAAAAAGCCAAAGGAAAAATAAAATGCCCGTTAAAGAATTTAGAACACCAATTAGTGATAAACCTGTTTTAATAGGTCCTGAAAGCGGAAAAGATAATATTATCTTCGCAATTGAATCAAGTTGTGATGAAACCGCAGCGGCTATAGTAAAGAACGGGCGTGAGGTTTTGTCTAATGTTGTAGCTTCGCAAATAAAAACACATATTGAATTTGGCGGTGTTGTTCCTGAAGTTGCTGCAAGAGAACATTTGGAAGCTATTAATGTAGTTATAGCTCAAGCATTTGAACAAGCAGGTTTGACTGCTGATGATATTACGGCTTTTGCTGCAACCGTTGGTCCGGGGTTAGTCGGTTCATTACTTGTTGGAATGAATGCAGGCAAGGCTCTTGCCATTGCGAATGATAAGCCATTTATAGGTGTTAATCACTTAAATGCACATGTTTGTGCAAATTATCTTAATACTGAACTTGAACCACCGTTTGTTGCTCTTTTGATTAGCGGAGGACATACTCAAATAATAGAGGTTAAAAGTTATTTGGAACAAAAAATAATAGGTGAAACTATTGATGATGCGATAGGTGAAGCTTATGACAAAGTTGCAAGATTAATAGGTCTTCCGTATCCCGGGGGCGTAAATCTTGATAAATTGGCTCAAACAGGAAATCCTTTTGCTTTTAAACTGCCTGAGGCTAAACTTCAAAATGAATATGATTTCAGTTTTTCAGGTTTAAAAACAGCTTCTTTACAATTAATACAAAAACTGAAAAAAGAATATGAAGAACTTCCAAAAGCAGATATAGCAGCAAGTTTTCAGGAAAATGTTACATCTACATTGTTTAAGAAAACAAAAAAAGCTGCAGATAATATAAACGCAAAAACAATTGTTCTAGCTGGCGGAGTCGCTGCTAATTCTGAAATAAGAAAGAAATTTTTTGCATTAAAAGAACAAGGCTATAAAATTTATGCACCTGAAATGAAATATTGTACAGATAATGCTTCAATGATTGCATCAAGTGCTTATTTCTTGGCAAATACAACCGGTAATATTGAAATAGAAGTCTTTTCAAGAATGTCATAATGTATTAGTTATAAGAAAAATATCTGTCAAAATCTACATCGTCAAAATTGCATAAGAGTCTGTAAACATCATCATCTTCATCCATTTTTTGGAATTTATATTCATCAAATTTCCATAACTTAGGATTTATTCCGTATACTCTTATTATTTCTTTATCTAATAAAATTTTTAATTTCTTTTTTACAACATCAAGAGGCATATCAAGAGCTTTTGCAAGTTCAACAGCAGAAATACCACCTTCTCTTGAACACTTTTCAGGTGTAAGGAACATTAATTCCAAGCCTACTTTCTTTAAATCACTATCCTCTTGTGTTACCATTTTCCGTTACCATACTTTACAAAAATATTTTCGTCATTTTTTTAAAATACTTTAATTATTTTATATTAAATATATTTTTTTTTCTGTAATTATTGTACAATCAAAGGGGGTAGATTGGGATAAGTTATATGCAAGAATATAATATTTGTTACAGTTTAGACTCTGCATACGTTGAACAGCTTGCGGTTTCTATTGCTTCAATTTTAAAAAATGCTGATGTTAATGAAAATATCAACTTTTATATTCTTGATGGCGGATTAACAAAAAAAGATAAAAAAGAAATTGAGTCTTTAAAAAATATTAAAAATTTTAATATTGAATATTTATCTGTGAATAGTAGTGACTTTTCAGATTATCCTTTATTGAAGAAAGATAATATTGATTACAAAGACTATCACGTAACATTACCTACTTATTTTAGATTTAAGCTTCCTGCTTTATTAAATTCATTAAGCAAAGTTTTGTATTTGGATTGTGATGTAATTATTAATGATTCTTTAAAAGGAATTTTTGATACAAATATAGATAATTATGCTGTTGCAATGGTTCTTGATGCTGACAGTACAAAAGAATCAAAAAGACTAGGATTGAAAAAATATTTTAATGCCGGTGTAATGCTTTTGAATCTTGATTTTTGGCGAAAGAATAATTTAGAGTTAAGTCTTCTTGATTATGCAAAAAATAATAAATCAAAAATCCTATGGCAAGATCAAGATATTGTTAATAGTGTTTTATTTGAAAATATAAAAGAATTGCCTAATATATGGAACTATCAATATTTACAGTATGAAAATGTTGATGCGAGTAAGCTTGCAAAAATTATAATTTTCCATCTTGCAGGCAGATTTAAACCTTGGTTAATTCCTTTTGAACATTTTATATATGATTTGTATTATTATTACCTTTGGTTTACTCCTTTTAAAAATAAAACAATTGAATATAAACAAAGATCTTCAGGTAAATTTTTAAAAGATGATATTGGTGGTAGTACTACAAATATAAGACTATTGGCAACGGATGAAGATATACAAAAAATTTATTCTGAAATATCTGCTGCTTATGAATTT
>CALUUL010000019.1 GCA_944323945.1 Candidatus Gastranaerophilales bacterium | reverse complement strand
TCCATACACTTTAAATTTATTTCACCTGTTTTTAAAACTAAATTTAACAGTTCGTCCGCTGATAAATCTTTTGAAATTCCTTGTAATGCTTGATAAAAGAAATTATCAACATCTGAATCTTTATAGCCTAGAACTCTTGCGTGATGAGCATAAGCCGCCATACCTTTTAAGCCGAATAATATCAATGACTTTAAACTTCTGATATCCTCATTACAATCCCAAACAGTTTTTATATCAAACTTTGAATCACATTTAATGTTTCTTTGAACTTTTTCTATAAATTTTTTGATAGATTTATCATCAAAATTTACATTTGTAATTGTGGTAAATAAACCATCAATTATAAGTTCTGTATTAGTTTCATTTCTTTCATCACAATTTGCAAGCTCAATCAATTTACTTGTAAGTTCATCTTGCAGATTTGAAGTATTAGCATTTTTACCACACACACCTTGGATAGTACAGCCTTTTCCTAGAGCTGTTTGTTCACATTGAAAACAGAACATTTTCAAAAAGTTCTCCTAATTATATATAATAAGTATTTTTATATAATAATATATAAATTTAAAATTATGTGTTCTCTACACTTGGATAAATATAAGGATTACTTTTATTTAAAAATAATGATATATTTTTTCATTGGATAATAATATATTTAATTTGTAATAAAGTTTCTTTCATAAAAATGATGAAATTTTGATTAACCGAAAAAATAATTATTACATAATATTAAAAATAAAGTAAATATTAATTTATGAATAATTATTCTAAAATTAAATAACTTGCTCTATTTGTATAAATTTTTATTTATTATATAATTCAAAAATAGTTGATTTAATGGAGATTAAGTTGAAAAAAATTGGTATTCCAAGAGCAATATCTTTTTATAATAACTATCCTTTCTATGTTGGTTTTTTTAACAAGTTAGGAATAGAAATTATTCTTTCTGATAAAACTACAACAAAAACAATCAATGATGGTTGTAAATATGTTGTATCTGATACTTGTCTTCCTATAAAAGTTTACGTTGGACATTTATGTAATCTTTTAGATAAAGGTTGTGAGACAATATTTGTTCCAGCTATTCAATCTACTGATTTTAAAATAAATAATTGCAGTAAGATAAGAGGTCTTCCTGAAATTATTAGAAACATTATCAATAAGCCTTTCAAAATGATCGAACCAACATTAGATAAAACAGAAGGCAAAGGTTTTTATGATTTCTGGTACAGTGTCGCAAATGATTTTGAAATTTATGACAAAAAATTGATAAAGGCTGCAATTAATGAAGGCTGGAAAATATATAATGATTTTCATTATATGACATTAAAAGGATTAAGCTACAATGTTGCTTTACAAGCTGCCATTGAAGGGAAAATTATTGAAAAAAATGTTGATATAGTTAAACCTATTTCGGTTGTAATAATGGGACATGGATATAATTTATTCGATGAACGAATTTCGTTAGATATAATAAAGAAGCTGGAAAAAATGGATGTAAAAGTATTTACGTCATTAAATGTTACATCAAATGAAGCACTTAATTCAATTAAAAAATTAGGCGAAGTACAATACTGGGCAAACGAACTTGAATTGACTGGGACTTCTGCTTATTATATATTAAAAGGAAGTATCGATGGTATAATTGCTCTTTCTGCTTTTGGATGTGGACCTGATTCATTGATGGTTGACGAAATAACTTATCATTGTAAAAAAACAGAAATCCCTATAATTCATTTAACAATTGACGAACAGACTGGTGAAGCCGGTTTTGTAACTCGTTTAGAAGCGTTTGTTGATATGCTTTTGAGAAAGAAAAAAAATATTCTTGCCCAAAAAACATTAAAATCAAATGAATATATTAATAAGAATAATATTGTTAAAATAAAAAGAGAAAAAATACTTATAAGTTAAACAAAATAATCAATGCAAAAACAGTTTTTTAATTATATAGGTGCTATCCATATTCATACAAAATTATCTGATGGTACTGGAGATATCAATTCAATATCTTTAGCAGCAAAGAAAGCAGGACTCGATTGGATTATTATTACAGATCATAATAATTTTGATATAGTCGAAGGAGTTTATAATGGTGTATGTGTAATAAAAGGGGAAGAAATTTCACCTTATACATCAAATCATTATATAGCTTTAGGGATAAAAAAATTAATTATTCCATGTAATAATACACAAAAATTTGTTGATGAAGTAAGGGCACAAAAAGGTTTTGGCTTTGCAGCTCATCCGGATGAAGCTGATAATAGAAAAAATAAAGCACAGCCTATTAAATGGACGGATAAATCTGTTATTCCTGATGGTATTGAGATTTGGAATTGGTTTTCGGACTGGGCAGATAATTATAATGACTCAAATATCTTCAATATAGCTTATTCATACTTTTTTCGTCATAAATTAATAAAAGGACCACGAAAAGAAACCTTAAAATGGTGGGATGAATTAAATTTAAATTCAGAAGATATAATTCCAGCAATTATTGGAGTAGATGCTCACGCACTAAAAATTTCGAAATATATTTTTCCAATAAAAATATTCCCATATAAAGAGTGTTTTGAAACATTGGCTAATATTATCACACTTGAACATAAACTTCCTGAAAATTTCGAACAACAAAAAAAAATAATTCTTGAATCAATCAAAAATAGTAATAACATAATGGTAAACCGTCATATAAAAAAAGAAATTCCATTAATTTATGTAGAAGATAAATCAATTATTGTAAAAGTTTTAACAAGAGCTCAAATAAAAATTATTAAAAATGGAATTCCAATTTATACAGAAATTAGCAATAATTTAAAATTCCCAATTAAAGAAAATGTAAAATACCGAATAGAAATTTATCTAAAGAATCAACCTTGGATTTTCTCAAATCCGATTATTATAAAATAATTTTGTGTTAGTATTGTTTTGTGAATATTGCTGAAAAGATATAAAGAAATGGAAAATACAATTCATGCAAAAGACCGTATAATTGCTTGGCCTAGAATGGGAAGAATAGATATTCCTCTAAAAGCTTTACTTGTATCATTAGGAGCAAAAGTTATAATACCGCCTCCAAATAGCAATAAGGCATTAGAAATAGGAGTAAGAAACAGTATTGAAGGAATTTGTTTGCCTTATAAATTAAATCTTGCAAATTACATAATGTCCTTAGAAGAGGGTGCAAATACATTAATGATGTTCCAAGCACCAGGATCATGCAGACTTGGAAATTACACAAAAATGGCTCAAAAAACATTGAAATCAATGGGATATAATTTTGATATGGTAATTTTCGACATGTACAAAAGTAAAATGAAGCAAACATTACAGGCATTCTGGCATGTTACTCATTGTATAAATCCTTGGAAATATTACAAAGGTTTCAGTTTGGGATTTAATAAATTTTTTGCAATAGATACAGCTGAAAGATTATTATTCTATACACGCCCAAGAGAAATACATAAAGGTGATGCGGAAAAATGTTATGAAAAATGGCTTAAAATTACAGATGAAACAAATTCTATATGGAAAGCTAAGAAACTAAAAAAACAAATAATAAATGATTTTAAAAAAATTCCAATAGATAAAAATAAAAATGTTCCAGTAATTTTTTTAATTGGTGAATTTTTTGTACTGCTTGATCCATACACAAACAAAAATATTGAAAAAGAAATAGGTGAAATGGGAGTTGAAGTACAACGACAAATCATGTTTGGAGATTGGCTTGAACACGTTTTAAAACCTTCAATTTTTTATCACAAAGAGTCTCACAGAGCAAGATCTGTTCGTTATGCAGAAAAATACATGAAACGAGCAATTGGTGGAGAATGCATAGAAACTGTAGGTGATACTGTTTATGCTGCAAAAAGTGGAGTCGATGGTGTAATTCATATTTCACCATTTTCTTGCATGCCTGAAATTGTAGCTCAAAACATTTTACCAAAAGTTAGCAAAGAAGAAGATATTCCTGTATTGTCGTTAGTTTTAGATGAGCAAACAGGGAAAGCAGGTTATATTACTAGGATAGAAGCATTTATAGATTTAGTAAAAAGAAAGAAATTAAAAAAAAATAATAATTAATGTAAAATTATTACCCATATGAGTAATATTATTTGTTCACACTATTTTTTTATGATAGTCTTGAACATATTAAATAGCCGAGAGGGATAATGATGATTACAAAATCTAGAAATGAAATGTCTTTTGAACGTATAAAGTATTATAGACATCTTGCTGGTGGTGCAATAGAATGTATAGCAAGCAGACTTTCAAAGATACCTAAACCATTATGTTTTTCATTAATGGTTACGAGTAGATGTAATTGTGATTGTGATTTTTGCTTTTGGAAATCTAAAAAAGGTACTGATGACATGCCTACTGAAGAAATTGTAAGATTATTGACAGAGGCTGGTCAAATTGGTTATATGGACAGTATTTTATGGGGCGGAGAACCTTTATTAAGAGAAGATTTCACAGAAATATGTAAAGCTTCACAAGATGCAGGTCTATATACAAAAATAGCAACTAATGGATGGTATTTAGAATCAAATCCACATTTTGCTAAATATACTGATTTGATGTTTGTGTCACTAGACGCTATAGGAAAAGCACACGATGATATTCGTCATATGCCAGGTATTTGTGACAAAGTTATTTCGGGAATTGAGTATCATAAAACTCATTATCCAAAAATGAGAATTTATGTATGTTGTACAGTCTCAACTCAAACTAACTTTGAACAAATTAAGGAAGTTGCACAATACTGTAAAGATGCTGATATTTTATTATATTTCACAGTTAATAAAGCTGCTTCAAGACCAGAGGAAGCGCATAATGTAGTTGAAACAGAATTAGAAAATGAACAGTTAGCTGATATGTTCATAAAAATAAAAGAATTAAAGAAAAAGGGTTATCCTATAAGAAATTCATACTATTTTATGGATTACATTATTAATAAAAAAACATATTATGAATGTCATTGGCCAAGAATTGCAACAGTAATTTATTCAAATGGAGATATGTTACGTTGTTATGACAGAAAGCCATTTATCAGTGTAAGAAATAGATCGTTAAAAGAGGTTATAAATGATCCGCTATTTATTGAAACTGTAAATAAATGTAAAGACTGTAAACTTGCATGTGTAGGTAATTATGCACTTGATGCATCGGGGTTATGGAAACTTGAATGGCCGGCAATTAAATCACTGATGGAAATTGCTATTACATAATAATTTTTAAATTGAATTTAAATAAATAAAAGAATATAAAAGGGATAATATGAAAAGAATAATTGCAATATTATTGTTAATGACATTTTTTACACAAATTAGTGTCTTTGCATCATCAAGTATTAGACAAGAAGAATTTCGTTTAAAACAAATTCAAAATGAAGAAGAACACGTAAGCCTTGATGCATTCCAAAATAACTACCAAAATGTTATTGATACAAAATCTGTTCATAGAATAGAACTGAGTCCAATAGAAAAATTATTTAATGGAAAAGAAAGCGAAATTACTGGTACTCCACTACAACAAGTCGGTTATAATTTATTCTCTGCTGCAAATTCTTCTTCAAATGGTACAGCAGGTAAGTATGACAATAGCTATAAATTGAGCATTGGTGAAAAAGTAAATGTATATTTATATGGTGATTCTATTGATGTTATGGCAATTTCAGGCTCAAGTTTATTAACCCCTACAATAAAGACAGAAGTTGATTCAAAAGGTTCAATATTCATTCAAGGTGTAGGTCTTGTAAAAGCAGAAAACAGAACTATAAGCGAAGTTGAAAACGAAGCCAATAGACTAGCTTCTCAAAAGTATAAAAGTATAAAAGTAAAACTTACTGTTGCGTCTAGTCAAGAATTTTCAGTATTTGTATATGGACAAGTAAACAGACCTGGTAAAGTTCTTGTAGGAAACAATTCCTCAATAATAGAGGCCTTAAATGCTGCAGGCGGAGTTAAAAAGACAGGTACTTTAAGAAATATCACATATACTTCTAATAATAAATCAAAAAATGTTGATATATATCAAGCACTATTTTCCGGTAATGATGACGGAATTATTCTAAGACCAAATGATAAAATTTTTGTAGATAGGATAGGTGATGTAGTAGCTATAAAAAATGGAGTTACATTACCAGGTATTTATGAAATTAAAAACAATGAAAATTTGCAAAAAATTATAACTTTTGCTGGAGGACTTTTGCCTGCGACACAAGTAACAGAAGTTACATTAACTGGTTATGATGCTAATTCTAAACAACGTACTGCTGTAAATATTGCTTGGAATGAGGCTAAAAACACAAAACTAAAAAGTGGTGATTCCATTGAATTTAGAGAATTATACAATATTGCAGAAAATATAATAACAATTCAAGGCAACGTTAAACATCCTGCAACATATGCATACAAAGAAGGAATGAGATTATCTGATATTTTAAAAAGTGAAGATGAATTACTTGAAGAAACATTTATAAATCAAGCTGTAATTAGAAGAATTTCTGGTAAGGATAATTCAATAGAAACTATTCCTGTATTTTTAAAAGAATTTTTTGCAGGAATGAATGATCCGGTATTACAGCCAAGAGACATAATTAATGTTTATAAAAATACAAATTCAATGTTTGTGGATATATATGGTTGTGTGAATAATCCAAAACACTTAACATACACGACAAATATGGTGTTAAATGATGTAATGACAGATATTCAATTTTTAGAATCTGACATAGAAGTAAAAGATACAGAGGAACCAAAAGAACAAGAAGTATCGTACAAAGGATCTGTAGAAGATAATAATGTACAATTAAATGCTGTTACAGCAAATTCAAACAAATTAATTCCTGCAGAAAATGTTGCGGTTGAAATTACAAGTTCAAATGGTAATACACAAGTATATTACTTATATGATATTATGATTAATTCAGACAGAATTAAATCAATAGCAATTATGCCCGAAGATAAAATATTCTTTAGAACATTGCGCGGGAATGAAGTAATGAAAACCGTTAAAGTTTCCGGATTTGTTAAGAAACCAGGAGTTTATACTTTTGTTGAAGGAAAAAGACTAAAAGATATGATTGAACTTGCCGGAGGCCTAACTTCTGAATCTGACTTAAGAGGCATTGTATTTAAAAGAACAAACTTACAGGGAAAGCAAGTCGAACTAGCCCACAAAAACAATGAAAGAGATATTAAATTAATCGAAGGTCGAATGGCTAGTGCCTATAAACCTACAGAAGCAGATCAAAAGTCCAAAATGGAAATGCTAGAAATGCTTAAAGCAGATGATTCAACACTGGCAACTAAATACAACGGACAAATTGCACTTAATATTAAAAGTAATGATTTAGATAAAATCAAAGATCTTGATAATATAGAAGTTCAAGATGGAGATGATATTTATATTCCAAGAATCTCAAATCATGTAAGTGTAATAGGTGAAGTTTACAACGAGCAATCATTTGTTTATAAAAAAGGTTCAAATGCAAAATATTATATTAAAGAAGTTGGCGGTTACACTCCAAATGCAAACAAATTTAGATTATACAAAGTATCAGTTAACGGTCGTGCTGAAAAAATATCAAACCATAGCAAGATTGAACCAGGTGATACAATCGTAGTTCCAAGAAGAATTGCAGGTAATGACTGGATTACACCAGTATGTGACACATTGAAAGGTATAGCATCAATTATTGTTATGGCCTTTGCAATTAATAAATGGTAAAATTTATCTACAAAAAACTTTAACTGATCTAGGGATGATATTAATATTAATATCATCCCTAAATTTTTGTTTTTCTCCGTCTATGTGACCGGTGGAAAATTCATTTTTTATTATTAATTTATTAGTATTGAAGTACATAGCTTTTGAGTTTGAATTTTTATAATTTAAAAGTATCCCCAAAAATTCTATAAAAAATGTAATCGGACTTTTTACTTTTAAAATAAAAACTTCAAATTTTCCATCTTCTAAATTGCAGTTATTAGAAATTGATACTATATTACGATACATATTACCAACATTTGCAACAATTATACATGTTGCAAGAATTGAGAGTTTTTTCTCATTAAAAAATATAGTATAACTTTTTTGCTGTAACCTAAGAGAAAACAAAATACCAGATAAGAAATATGCAAAGTATCCGAATTTATTTTTATAAGTTTGAGGAGTTTTGCATATAATATCAGAATCATAGCCAAATCCAAGTCTTAAAACAGAATATTTATCTTGAATTTTCAAAATATCAATTTTTTTTATATAAGTGCTATTAATAATCTCAAGAGCTTTTTTAGGATTAGTTGAAATATTTAATTTTGCTGCGAGCAAATTTGCTGTTCCACAAGGGATTATTCCCAAAACTTTGTCTGTATTTACAATATATGGAATTAGTTTATTTATAGTACCATCGCCGCCGATTGCAATAATTGTATCAAATTGTTCAAAAGCAGTATTTGATAATTGGTTTATGTCAATAGTTTTAAAATAGCAATTATGCCTTATTAAAAACTGAATAACTAACTTTTTATACTTTGCAGCTTTTTTCCTCCCGGCATTAGGATTATTAATTACTAGTACATTTTTCATATAACGATTATTACATGGTTAATATTAGTTAGCAACTTGTCAATAATTGTGATAATAATTATTCTGTTTAGATTATAATAAATATAAAATATGGAGTAACTTAAATGAGAATAGAAAAACAATCAACAGTTTGGCAATCAAACTCAATGGGAAAATTTGATAACTTAAAATTGAAAGTTAATAACTTTGCAATTGATATGTTATTAAATTATTTGGGACATAATTTTAGCAAAGAAAAATTAATAAACCTTGCGAAAATATTTGAAAAAATATCAGGATCTAAAGGTGGTATAAATCATGCTAGAAGAATGCAATGGCTGTTTAAATCAGAACATCCGCATCTATACTGGTGGAAAAAAATTTTAACAGAATTAGATCCTAATTGCAGAAATAAATGGATTAAAAATTTCTTTGTAAACGGATATTATGGAGATAATTTAAGAAAACGTTCAGAATTTAATGAAAAGAATGGCTTTTTCCCTCCAACTGTTTTACTTGCAAGTATTACCAAACGATGTAATTTTAACTGTAAAGGATGCTGGGCACATGAATATGATGTAAAAGAGGATTTGACAAAAGACAAATGGAGAGAAATTTTCAAAGAAGCACGTGATGTAATGGGTATCCATATTTTCCCTGTCGTAGGTGGAGAACCTTTTGCAAGAAAAGAATTTTTAGAATTAGCAGAAGAATTTAATGACTGTACATTTATAACTTTCACAAACGGATCTTTAATCACTGAAAAAACTGTTGAAAAATTGAAAAAATTAGGTAATGTCCAACCAATGTTTTCAATTGGCGGTTTAAAAGAAAATACAGATTCTGTTCGTGGTGAGGGTTGTTTTGATATGGTTATGGAGAAAATGGATATGCTTAAAAAAGCCGGCATTTTCTTTGGTGCAAGTATCACAGCAACAAGTCAAAATTGTGATGAGGTAACATCTGATGAATTTATGAAAATGTTATCGGATAAAGGGGTTTTATGGGCTTGGTTCTTCCATTATGTACCTGTAGGTGATAGTCCTGATGTTTGCATGGTCCCAAATGCTCAACAAAGACAACAAATCTTAAAAGCTGTTTACAATGCAAGAAACACATTACCTATGATGACTGTAGATTTCTGGGGTGATGGACCTGAGATGATGGGATGTATTGCAGGTGGTAGACAATATATTCACGTAAATCCACGAGGAGATGTTGAACCCTGTACATTCGTACACCTAGCGACACATAATCTTAAAGATTGCACATTAACAGAAGCGCTTGCAGCACCATTTATGCGCGCAATCAGAGATGGTATTCCTTATGAAGACGGTAATATGCTAAGACCTTGTATGATTGTAGACAGACCTGAAGTTTTAAGAAAATATTATCAGGAATTTAAACCTTATGAAACACACGAAAATGCCGCAGCATATTTGACAAATCCAGAAATTACATCAAAAATTGATAAATATTCTCAAGATGTAAAAGAAATCTTGGATAAAGATTGGAGAGAAAATCTTTGGATGACTATTTTCCCTCTAGAGGGAGAATATTATATTGATAGGGATAGATTCTGCTCTAGTGAAAAACCGGCTAATAAATGTAGTGAAAATTGTAGCTGTTGTAGGTAGTAGAATGAAAAAAATAATTATACTTTTTTCAATTTTTCTGTTATATACAATATTGATAAACTCTTGTTCCATAATTACAAATTGGGACAGGAGTTTAATAATTTTTTTACAACAAAAACTCCGTTTTATTCCAAATATTGTTTTTTTATTACCCGACTGCAAATTATATATTACTATGATAGTTTTGCCACTTTTATTAGGCGGTTGTTTTTTAGTCAAACAAAAATCTTGGTCAAACTTAATTATTCTTTTGACAATACCTCTGTTTTCGTATTTGGTAAATTGTTTTCTTAAAAATATTATTCAACGTCCACGTCCTCCTTATGAACTCCAAAAACTGATACATCCAGACAGTTTCAGCTATGTTTCAAGTCATAGTTTAGTGACTTTTTGTATTTGGATATTTATAATTTTTTTGAGTATAAAATATTGTAAAAATAAATTGTTAAAAATTATTATTATAACTATTTCAATCCTTTGGATAATTTTTGTGGGGTTAAGTAGGATTGTACTCGGAGTTCACAACCCTACTGACGTTCTTGGTTCTTATATTTTAGGCACTTTAATTCTAACAACTTCTTTTATTATTATTAATAAATATAGCCAACTGGCTAATAGAAATGTTCTGCTCAAATAAAATGTTTATGCTAGAATAGAGCAAAAGTCATATCAATATGGGAGTATGTTTTGTTTAATAAAGTTTTGTCGAAATCAACAATAATCATGTTTTTGTTTGATTTATCCATATTTATTTTATCAACAATTTTTTGGTATACAAAGTTTATACTCGCCGTTGAACATTTAGTTATTGTATTGCTTTTAAGCGTACTAACGGGTATTGTAGTTCTATTTTTAAAAGATAATTATAAAGTTAGAGAATTCAATATTTCACCAAAAAACTACTATTTATTATTTGAAGGTATTATTATTTCGCATATTCCTTTATTAATATTTTTATTGATAATAAATCACAATCTACAAACACTTAAATTTATTGGATTGAATATTCTAACTGTTTATATATTCTTAGCCGCTTATAGGAATTTATTTCATTTGTATTTATTCAAATTCAAAAAAATAAAAAATGTTTTAATTGTGGGAACAAATAAAGAAGCTCGTCTTATAGCAGATGAAATCATAAATAAAAAAGCACTAAAAATGCAAGTTATTGGCTTTGTTAAAGATAATGATGAAGAAAATATAATAAATGATTCCAATACAAAAATATTTGACCAAGAAAACCTAAAAGAAGTAATAAAAAACAATAATATAAATATCATAATTATTGCAATAAAACACAGAATAGAAGAATCTTTACTTACTAATTTTGTTAATAATATTCCCAAACAAGTTAAAATTTATAAAATGCCGGATTTTTATGAAATGGTTACAGGCAAATATTATGTAAGCAAAATGTCTATAAATTGGCTTTTTTATGATTTTATGAACAGCCGCTCAAACATATACAATTTTTGCAAGCGTACTTTTGATATAGTTTCTGCATTAATTATCTTTACAGTTACTGCTCCTATTCTCTTATACATAGGCATAAAAGTAAAAAATACTGATGGAGCCAGCCCAATATACACTCAAAATAGAGTCGGTAAAAACGGGAAAATATTCAAAGCTTATAAATTAAGAACAATGTATATTAATGACTATAAGCCTAAAGAAGGGAAAATAGAACATACAGAATCTCAAGATGAAGATAATAGAGTTATTCCTTTCTGTAAATTCATAAGAAAAGCAAGACTTGATGAGATACCACAAATGATAAATATTTTAAAAGGTGAAATGTCTATTGTAGGTCCAAGATGCGAATGGGAAGATTTAGTTAAGATTTATTCTAAAGAAATTCCATATTATAAATGCAGACAATGGGTTAGAACAGGCTGGACGGGCTGGGCTCAAATAAATCAAGGACATTGCGTTTCAAATGATGATATAGCTGAAAAACTTCAATATGACTTGTATTACCTGAAACATAGAAATATTATTTGGGAAATTGGAATATTAATTAAAGCTATTTTTTTAGCGCTTGGAGGCAGGCATGACTAAAAACCCCGATGTTTCTGTAATTATTGTAAATTGGAACGCCGGTAAATACTTACAGGAAACTATAGAATCTCTTCAAGAAAAAACAAAAGATATCTCTTATGAAATTCTTCTTGTTGATAATAATTCAAATAAAGAAGATGAAAGTTATAAGTATATTGAAGAAGCTCTTGAAAATAAAGCTAATACTCAAGTAATAAAAAGTGAAATTAATTTAGGATTTGCAAAAGCAAATAATCTTGCAATGCAAAAAGCAAACGGAAGAAATTTTTTAATATTAAATCCTGATGTAATTTTTCACAATAATATAATAAAAATATTAAGTGACTATTTAGATGAAAATTTAGATGTTGGAATGGTAGGGCCAAAGGTACTAAATACTGATGGTAGCTTCCAACAGCCTTGTTTAAGAGGTAAACCATATCCTAAAGATACTTTATTTCATTTAATAGGTCTTGCTAAAGCTTTTCCTAAAAATGAGTTTTTTAACGGATATGCACTATGGCATTTAGATAGAGATAAAATAAATACCTGCTGGGCTTTATCAGGTTGCTGTATGATGGTGAAAAAATCTTTATTTGACCAAATAGGCGGAATGGATGAACAATTTTTTATGTACCAAGAAGAAACCGATTGGGGAATTAGAACTAAAGATATAGGTAAAGAAATTGTATATAACCCAAATGCAGTAGTTACTCATATTGGTGGAGTAACAACAAAAAAAATAAAAATTAAAAGCATTTTTATTTTTACACAATCAATGGAAAAATTCTTTAAAAAACATTTTTGGAAAAGATACAATTTTATACAAAAATTATTTTGGCTAACCCTTATTTGGGGTAATTTGGGTTTAAAATATTGCAATGAAAAACTAAAAAGGTAAATAGTTATGTGTAAGTATAAGGTTAGTGTTATAGTCCCAGTTTACAATACCGAAAGATATTTAAATGAATGTATTGATAGTATTCTTAATCAATCTTTGCAAGAATTACAATTGATTTTGGTTGACGATGGCTCTACTGATAATTCTTCAAATATATGTGATGAATATAAAGCTGTTGATGAAAGAGTTATAGTAATACATAAAAAAAATGAGGGACCATCAGTAGCAAGAAATATTGGCAGACAATACGTAAATAGCGAATACATTTATTTTATGGATTCAGATGATACTATAGATAAAGATTTTTTATTAAATGCGTATAAAAAAGCTAAATCTGAAAATTTGGATATAACAATAGTGGCAACTAATAATTTAAAATCTCTCAAATATTTAAAACCGCAACAATTAGTTGGGTTTGGTGTTGCTGTAGGTTTTTATAACTATAACTTTTTATCTAAATATAATAATATATTATTTAACTCTGATTTAAGTCTTTATGAAGATGTTTTGTTTTCTTTACAATTATTATCCTTAACAGATAAAGTCGGTATAGAAAATAATATAAAATATAATTATAGAAAAACTGATAATTCTTTATCAAATGCTAGTTTTAATGAGTTTAAAAAGTATAAAAATAACATATTGAAATTGTTGGAAGCTCAAGAAATATTTATATCAAAATATGGACAAATAATTAATTTAAATAATAATACTTCAAAATTAATTGCGCAAATATTTATGTTTAATACATTATTTCGTGAATTTTCTATTTTTCAAAAATACGATATATTGAAGCAATGTTTTAAATTTATGTGTAGAAATAATATTTTGGGAATTCAATTTAAGTGGACTGAATATCATATATTATATACTTTAATTTATTTTATGTTTAATTTCTCATTTTTTCTTTATCGATTTTATAACCATAATAAAATAGTGTAAATGAGGTAAATAATAATGAAAATTAAAAAATTATTGTATATTCCTTTAATATTTTATTTTCTTCCAGCTTTTGTTTTTTTTATTAATGAAAGAAGTTTCTTCCCCTTTCTTATTTTAATAGTACCATTTTTAATTTTATTACTTTTAACGCTAAAGAAGGAATATTTTATTAAAAGAATTATACAGCTTTATAAATATACACATTTTAAATATTTTTGTTTTCTTATAATTTGGATATTTCTTACAAGTGTTTTGGCTTTAATTTCTGGCTATTATGGTTTTTCCAGGTTTGTGTTAGCTGTAATAGTTGGTCTTTTTTTAAGAGTATTTTTGTTATACCTATATCCTCAAATGGTTATTCCTAAATATATACCATTAAAAAATATTATTAAAATTTTTAGTACAGCTATATATCTCATATTGTTATGGGGTATTATAGAGTTTCTTGGTGTAAAGTTTAATATTAATATAATAAATACTTTAGTTTCTTTGATTTCTAATATCAGAAGTGAAGATAGTTCAATTATAATAGAATCAACATCAAATTTACCAAGAATAAGAAGTGTTTTTATGGAACCGGGTACATTTGCTCTTTTCATGGCAATTAATTTACCAATTATATATTCTTTGCAATCATCTAAATATAAAATCTTTAGAAATAAATTGATTGATTTAATAATAAAAAAAACCTTATTTCCTTTAACTTGGTTATGTATATTCTTAACTCAATCACCTATTTATTTAGTAATATGCACGGTAATAACAATAATATTTTTCTATAGAACAATACTTTTATTTATAAAAAAATATTTTACATACATATTATTAGCTATTGTTATTATTTGTTTATTATTAATGCAACAAACAGGCGGTTATGTTTTATCTGGTGTTTTTTTAAGAATTCAAAAAGTAATTTCTATCCTATCGCACTTTAGTTTAGAGATGTTGATATGTGTAGAACCTTCTTTAGCAACAAGAGTTATAAATAATACAATTCAATTTCAGATATTTTTACAACATCCGTTTTCAGGTATTGGATTTGGTAATAATGGAAAATATGTGTTAAATGTATTAATACATAGTCAATTACCATTTACACAAGAAATTATTAGAAAATTAAAAAACTCCACTGAAACAGCTTTCTTAACTTCAAATGCAATGTATTTATTATTGCATCAAGTTGGAATAATAGGTTTCGGATTGTATTGTTTGTTTATGACTAAAGCTATTTCTTTGGTACATAAAGTAAAAAAATATTTCGGTGGAGTTGAATTTGTTTTTGTAAGTGCTTTAGAACAATCAATACTTGTTATTTTTTCTATTTCAATAATATATAATCAGAATTTTTCAGATCAGTTTGTATGGTTTTATACTGGTGTAGCAGGTGCAGTTGTTGTAGCTGCTATTCAAAAGATAAATGAATTGTTGGAGGATAATAATGAAACAAGAAAATAATTGCTCCGCATGCTGCGCTTGTTTAAATATTTGTCCAAAGAATGCTATTTCAATGCAAGAAGATTTATATGGATTTGTTTATCCACAAATTAATGAAGAAAAGTGTATTCATTGTGGATTATGTGATAAAGTTTGTGACAATATTTCAACTATAAATAAAAATAAATATCAAAATAGTTATGCTATTCAATCTAAAAATTGGAATTTATCAAAAAAATCATCATCTGGTGGCATGTTTGCTCAGCTTGCAAAATATATATTATTAATTAATGGTGTTGTATTTGGCTGTTCTATGGAAAAAATAAAGGATAAATTCGAAATTAAACATATTTCAATTGAAAAAGAAGAAGATTTATATAAACTTCAAGGTTCCAAATATGTTCAAAGTGATATAGGATTTTCTTATAAAAAAGTTAAAGAATATTTAGAGCAAGAAAGATTTGTATTATTTTCTGGAACTCCTTGTCAAATTGCTGGGTTAAAAACTTTTTTAAGAAAGGATTATAAAAATCTTTTAACTGTTGACTTGAGTTGTACAGGAACACCTAACCGACAAATGTTTAATGATTATGTTAGCTTTTTAGAAAAGAACTATAAAAAGACTATTAAGAATTTTGAGTTTAGAAATAAAGAAAAGCTTGGTTGGATTTGTGGTAATGTTTTAATAACTTTTGATGATAATTCAGATAAAATTCTCTATAATAATTTATCTTTTTATCAATATGGTTTTCTTAATGGTATTATAGAACGAGAAAGTTGCTATAATTGTGAGTTTACAAGTCTAGGACGATGTTCTGATATTACAATTGCTGATTGTTGGGGAATTGAAGATTCATATCCGGAATTGTTAAAAACAACATTTGAAAAAGATAAAGGTATATCATTAGTATTAATTAATTCTAATAAAGGCTTTTTTTTCTTTGAACAAATTAAAGAAAATTTGCTTTTTAAACAAGTTGATGCTGAGAAAATGAAAAATTATAATAATCCATTAAGACATCCTTTAATTAAACATTCATTAAGGGAAACTTATTTAGAAGCATATAATAGTGGCGGTTATGAAAATGCTAACAATCTGTATTATAAAAATTTAGGATGGAAAAAATATTATAATATTTTAAAAAATAATACTCCAAAATTTATAAAAGAGATTATAAGAAAAAATCGAAGGAGAAAAAATGAGAACTAAAAAATGTGCTATTATGACACAATATTTTGGTAAAAATTATGGTTCAATTTTAACTGCATTTGCATTACAAAAATTATTAGATAATTTAGGTTATTATAATGAGCTTATACAAGTTCATAAACCATTTGGATATTCTTATAATTTTAGTAAAAAGTATTTAAGAACAACATTTCAATGCCTTAATTCTGCTGATTTTGAAAAACTAAATCAAGAATTTGATACTTTTATTTTAGGTTCTGATAATCAAATGGATTATGAAAAAATACAAACTCTAATATATAGATATTTATTTAATTATACAGATATAAATAAAAAAAGGATAATAATAGCAGGGTCTTGTGGAAATTCAAATGAAAAATCTACTAATTTTGATATAGAAAAAGTAAGTACTCTAATGAGAACAATGGACTATATTTCATTTAGAGAAGAAAAAGGTAAAAGATTATGTAAAAAATTCTTTGATATTGATTCTGATTGGATACTAGATCCTGTCTTTATGATTGATAAAGGAATATATTTAAACATGGCAAAAAAAGTAAAACCTAAAAATAAAAAGTTTGTTATGACATATATTTTGTATTCTAATGAAAATAAAGAAATGATTATAGATTATATAAGGAAGGATAAGAAGTTACCAATTATTAATTTTTTAGGAAATGAAAAAGCTAAACATTTTTCTATTTTTAACAATCAATCAGTTGAAATGTGGCTTAATTCAATTATTAATTCTGAGTTGATTATAACTGATTCTTATCACTGTTGTGTTTTTGCAATAATTTTTAACAAGCCTTTTGTTTGTTTAAAAAATCCTAAAGATTATTCAAGATTTGAATCTATCTTTAAAATAATGAAATTAAATTATCCTGAAATCGAAACTTTAACAGATTATAAAGATTATAAAAAAAATAATAATATTGATTATAATAAAATTAATACTATAATTGAAAATTTAAAAAATCAAAATATTGAATTAATTAAATCTATTTTAAATGAAGATAAAGTTACACCATTGTCTCAAATTGAAGCTGACAAGAAAAGACAAGAGTATAATAAAACAGATTTAAAAATAAATGATAAATCTTATAAAAACAACCGTTTTTTATATTTAAATATCATAGAGCCTTTTATTGAACCTATTGTAAGATCTTATAGAATGAAAAAGGAAGCAAAATGATTAAAAATAAAGTATATATACAGAATTTTTGGTACAATAATATAAACTACGGTGCAATATTGACAGCTATGGCATTATATGAAGTATTAGAACAATTAAATTATGATGTAACATTAATTGATTTTGCAAATGTTGCACCATTATCTAAAAATATATTTAGGAAATTTATAAAAAATAATTTTAAAATTACGAAACCTATTGAAAAATATTCCGATTTTTCAGAAATTGATCAGGAAAATGCAACTTATATTTTAGGTTCAGACCAAGTTCTAAGGCCGTATATTGCCAAGTACCGTTTACCTTATTTTCTTTTTAATTATCTTAGCCACAATGTTAGAAAAATTGCCTTTTCAGCAAGTTTTGGTACTGATAAAGAAACATTATTGAAAGAAATAAGTGATAGTGATATTGAGATTTTAAAACGTTCTTTGAAAAATTTTGACTTTGTATCAATAAGGGAGTTTTCGGGAGTCGAAATTTGTAAGAATCTATTTGATATTGATGCAAAATGGGTTATAGATCCAGTATTTTTAGTCGATAAATCATATTATGCTAAACTAGCAAATAATTCAAAAAAGAATTTTAATGGCAAAATTGTAACTTATTTTTTAACTAACAATTCTGACATGATTTATATAAATTTAAAACAAAAATATAATAAAGATTTTGTAGAATTATATGATTCAGATTTATCAATAGAAGATTGGTTGAATGCTATAAAAACTAGTGATTTATTTGTAACAGACTCTTTTCATGGAACTTGTTTTGCAATTATATTTAATAAACCTTTTATTTGTGTAAATAAAAATATTAAGGTTGCGACAAGATTTGATTCACTTTTTAAAATGTTAGAGATTGAAAATAGAACTATTACTAGAACAGAGGAGGTTTTTAATAAAGACTGTATTTATGATCTTGATTATGAAAAAATTAATAAAAATATAGAAAAAGAAGCAAAAAAGGGGTTGGCGCTTTTAGAACAAGCATTAAATATACCTATTAAACAAAATAATATATTACAGAACGATTTTAAGGAAGAATTATTTTCTAAAGGTGTGATGATTAAAGAGGGGGGGATAAGACCTAAAACGACGTTAGTATTATTTTTTAAGGAGCTTTGTTTAGCGATATTTTCTTACTTTCCTTTTCAGATTAGAAGATTTGTGCGAAGAGGAATCGTTTTATTATCAGGAGGTAAAAAATGCAAATAAAAGGTAATAGTCTTTGTACTGGCTGTGGTGCTTGTTATAATATTTGTCCTGTTGATGCAATAGCTATGCAAGGTGATGAATATGGATTTTATAAACCAATTATTGATAACGCAAAATGTACTAATTGCGGTTTGTGTAAAAAAACTTGTCCTTTAGATAATTATAAGTCTAAAAATGATAAGCCTATAGCTTTCGCTCTTATAAATAATGATGAGTTACAAAGATTAAAGAGTGCTTCCGGTGGAGCATTTCCTGCTTTTGCCAAACATATTTTGAATCAAAATGGAGTTGTCTATGGTGTAGTGTGGGATGAAAATATAGTTGCAATACATTCAAAAGCTGAAAATATAGAACAATTAGAAAAAATGTTTTCTTCCAAGTATGTACAAGCAAATACTTTAGATACTTTTAAACAGGCTAAGAAAGATTTAGAAGACGGCAAAAAAGTTCTGTTCTCAGGTACACCTTGTCAAATAGCGGGGTTAAAATCATATTTAAGAAAAGATTATGAAAACCTAATTACAATTGATTTAATTTGTCACGGGGCTACTTCTGCATTAATTTTAGAAAAATATAAACAAGAATTTTTAAAAAATAAACCAAATGAACAAATTTCAAATATTAACTTTAGATTTAAGAAGCTGGGTTGGGGTCAGAAATTTTTCTCTAAAATTGAAACTGAAAAAAAACAATACATAATAAATTCTTTAAATGATAATTATATGAAAACATTTTTATGTAATATAGCACTTAATAATTCTTGTTTGGATTGTCAATTTAATAAAATACCAAGAATTGCAGACATTACTATCGGAGATTTTTGGGGTGTAGATGATTATGATTCCTCTTTAAATGACAAAAAGGGGACTTCATTTATTCTCATAAATAATATAAAGGGACAAAAATTATTGAATGAAATAGCAAAAAGTTGCAAGCTACAAGAAGTACCATTAGAAGTTGCAACAAAAAGGAACCCTAATATTTATTCATCATCAAAACCACATAAAAATAGAGAAGAATTTTTAGAATATGTCTGTATAAAAAATAACTTTCTACAAGCAGGTGTTAAAAAATATTTAAAAACTCCTTTTCATATTTTTATTTATAGATTATTACCACAATTTGCAAAGAATTTTATTAAATATAAAATTCTAAAAATGGAAAAATAAAATGCTTAATAAAGTAAAAAAGCTCATTTCAAACAGCTTATATCCAATATCATTATATTCAAGACAAATTGCTGGAACATTAATTCTTTTCATAATTGCAAGATATTTGTCAGTATATGATTTTGGGCTTTTTTCAAGTTATAAAAATATCGCAACATTTTGTTTTATGTTTGCAAATTTGGGATTTGCAGATTATATATTAGTATCATCAAAAGCTAATGTTAAAGAAGTCAAACTCAAAATTTCATTATTTCTATTAAACGCAATTTTAATAGGAATTTTAACCGCAATATTTTCATCTTTCTTTAAATTAGATAGCCATTTGTTATTTTATTTGGTTGTAATAAGAACTTTCTTTGACGGAACTTTTTTTAGTTTAATTCTTCCTTACTTTCAAGCAACAAAGACTTTTAACACTATTGCGAAAATTAATATTATATATGCCATTTGTATTTCTTTAATTGCAATTTTTTCATATATTTTTAAACTTTCACTATATAAATTCATGTTATTAAATATTTGTCTGGGTTTAATTAATTTTATTCAGTGCTCATACTTTGCAAAAATAAATTATCTTCTTGTTTTTAACCATATTAAAAGATTTTGCAAAATGGTTGACAAAAGTATTTGGGCCTATATTGGAGTTTCAATAGCTTATACTTTATATGCAAGAATACCATCGTTATTTGTATCAGCTACTCAACAAAAAGAAAGTGCGGCATTATTCTTTTCAGCATATACAATAGCAAATATTATTGCATTGTTAATTGCAGCACAGGTACAAAAAATGATGCCTGATTTAATTAACAATAGTATTGAAAATATAAAGCTAATACTTAATAAAAATCTGAAAGTCTTATTAATAATAACCGGTGGATTATTTTTATTTATGCTTTTATTTGGGAAAATCATTTTATTATTATTATATGGCCAAAATTATTATGGAAATGCTTATCCGATACTTTTAATCCTTATGTTTAGTAATATTTGTGTTGCAGAAGCGGCTGTATATGGAGCATACATAACAGCAAGCGGTAACCAAAAAAGGAAAATTCCTATGCAATTAGAAGCAACTGTTTTAACAATTTTAGGGTTGATAGTCTTGCACAAATTCGGAATATATGGTGCTGCATTATCATTTTTATTTGCAGCAATATATATTTCATATAGATATACAACTTTTACATTAAAATTGATAAAAAATAATACAAATAACTAATATTCTTGTGTCGTTTACGCTTTTATTTTAAAATTGATTTAAAGAGGAGAAATTAATGGAAAATTATAATTATAATAACGAATTAGATGAAGAACTTACAATTGATTTTAAAAAAATATTTTGTACATTATGGTATAGAAAAAGTATTATAGTAAAAGTATTTATTAGTGTATTATTCTTCTTTATTATACTTTCTTTTGTATTACCCAAAAAATACACAGTAGATAGCGTTTTATACATAAATAAAGCAAATAATTCAAATATGATGGAAATTAATCCATTCGCATTAGAAGAATTAGGAGCAGCAGGTGGAGGTGTTGCATCACTTATGTCTGGTGGTAGTGCTTTGGCAAATGAACTTGAACTTATGCAATCACCACTTGTTATAGATAAAGTGATTAGAGAAAATAATTTACGATATAAAAAACTTTTTGGATTATTTCCGACGAAAAAAACAGGTGAATACTTATCCACAGAAAAGTTTCTAAAGAAAAACATAACTTTTGAAAATAAAAAAGGTACTAGTATCCTATCAATTGAATATAAAAATAAAGACCCAGAACTAGCTTACAACATAGTAAATTCAATTATAAATAATTATATAGATATTCATAAACAGTTAAACAGCCAAAAATCAAAATCTGATAAAGATATTTTAGAATCTGAATACACAAAAGCTAAAACAGCATTGAATAAAAAAGTAAATGAAGTACAAGGTTTACCAGAGCAAGCGATGACGTCTACAGGTAATTTATCAGCAATGAGCGCATTTTCAAAATCTGCTCAAAAAGCTATGTCAACTATTAAAGGTCAAGTTATTGCAGGTGAACGCTCAAGAATTGAATTAACTGAAGAAGCAAGCAAAGTCGCTGAACTTTCTTCTAAATTAGAATGGGCTAAGATGGTTGATAAAATGTCAGATTCATCTAAAGTTCTTGTTTTAAAAGAACCACAAAAACTTAGAGATTTTGAATATTCTTCTCCAAAACTCTTAATAAACATTATTCTTGGAATTGTATTTGGATTTATTATTTCTATATTTGCTTTAATTTTTGCAGAATTAACAGATAGAAAACTTTCTTTCTCTATGCTTTCAGATAATATTATTTATGATTTAAAGAAAGATTTTACCGACTTAAAATTACAATTGTTAGCAAATAAAGATAAGAATATTTCTATAATTACATTTGAAAATCTTCCAGACGATATTTTATCAAGCTTAAAAGAGTTTAAAAATATAACTCTAATTAAAGCAGATATTACAAATGAGTTTGTACAATATTTAAATAAATCAGAAAAGGTTGTTCTATTTTCAAAAATAGGTCAAACAAGTTCTAAATTATATAAACAAATAAAAACGTTGATCAATGAAATGAATAAAAAAATAGATTTAGAAGTATTAGTCTAGTTAAAGAAAAGCTATAGTCAATTAAATTTTAAAGTTTGCCCCTTGTTTTTCATTTCGTCCAAGCTATATTTTTAATGTAGTATTTTTTATAAGTTTTGTATTTAATAGAATATATTTTCAGAATAAATTTAATATAGAAACAGAGTATACTCTTGATTTGAGAAACTATAAAATAAAGATTACTAATATTAATTTTTTGTGTTAAATGTTTTTAGTTGTAATATTGTTATAAAGTACAAACAAAATGTAAAAATGCATTAGATAATTATCTGTAACACCCAAAAGAAGTATTTAATTTTTTGAATTAGATAATATAAACTTCTGTTAAACAAAATGTCTACTATATCAATAAAATAAACTACTACCTTAACTAGGCTTAAAGAATTTTATTTAAATATTTTAAAAAATTCACAAACGCACTTTGGGTAATCTTTAAATAAAATCATGGTTAATAATTTTTTTTCTATTTAATTGCAAGTAATGCAAGATAGTAGCATAGAACTATTCTATAAAAAAAATAATTTATATATATTTCATACATAGTTTAACAATTTTTAATACGTAATTTTAAACTATATATTGACAGAAAATTTATATTTGTTTCATTATATGAAATGTTTAAAATTTAAAAATTTTGGAGTGTAGTAAATGAGAAAAAGCATTTGTCTTTTACCTCTTGCCTTAGGCACATTTGGACTTGGAATGGCAGAATTTGTAATGATGGGAGTACTTCCGGATGTCGCAAATACAATGAATATTTCAATACCAAAAGCTGGCAATTTCATATCCTATTACGCTTTGGGCGTTGTTTTGGGTTCTATTCTTTTAGTTCTAATTGGACGAAGAAAACCTCTTAAAACCATTTTAATATGGCTTATGAGTATTTTTACTGTTGCAAATTTAATAATAGCATTTGTTAGTAATTATCATTTATTTTGTATAATACGTTTTATTGCAGGACTTCCACATGGAGCATTTTTCGGGATTGGTGCTATTGCTGCCGGTAGATTATGTGAACTAAGCAAGCAAAATCAAGCTGTTGCAATAATGGTTTCAGGAATGACAGTAGCAAATCTTTTGGGAATTCCATCCGGGACTTTTATTAGCCATCATTTTTCTTGGAGAATAACTTTTCTTTTAATAGGATTATTTGGCTTTTTAATTGTGTATTCAATAATAAGATTGATACCGTATTTAAAACCATTACCTGATTTTGGATTTAGAGGGCAATTTAAATTTTTAAAAAGTCTTGGACCTTGGCTTTTAATACTTGCCGTTATAATGGGAAATGGCGGAATATTCTGTTGGTATAGTTATATAAATCCTTTACTTGTAAATGTGTCAGGTATATTACCTAAATATGTTTCTGCAGTAATGGTATTGGCAGGTGCTGGTATGTGTATAGGGAATTTATTCGGTGGAAAGCTTTCTGACAGATTTTCACCATCAATAGTTGCAAGTCTAACACAACTGACAGCGTGTCTTACATTAATCATGATATTTTTTACAGCCTCAAATGCTTATTTATCTGTAATTTTAATGTGCTTATGTACAGCATGCTTATTTGCAATTTCTGCCCCGCAACAGGTATTATTAATTAAAAATGCAAAAGGTGGAGAAATTCTTGGAGCATCTTTTTCTCAGATTTCTTTTAATCTTGGTAATGCCTTAGGTGCTTTTATTGGGGGCATTCCAATTGAACATGGATTAGGATATCAATATACAACCGTACCGGGTGCATTATTTGCTCTTATTGGATTTTTGATGCTATTTTGTTTTTACAAAAAGTATGAAAATCAAAAAATTTAATTTATATAGTTTTATATACTTGTATTTGTTGAAATAATAGTAACATATGCTATTAAATTAATAATAAATAGAGAGCTAAATATGTCAGGGTACACATTAGATAAACAAAAAAATGCAAACAATATAAGTGAACTTGAAAAATCTGCTCTTGATAAGTGGTTTAAGGGCGATACTTCAGGTTATAGAGAAATTTGGTCAAAAAATAATTTTTCATATTTTACGGTTTAAGCCACAAAGCATAATCTGATAAAAAATTGACATTAAATCTATTCCTCTATCAGTAAATGAATATTCAACATGAGGAGGAATTTTATTGAATTGTATTCTGTTAATGTACCCGTTTTTTTCTAATTCTCTAAGCTAAGCGAATTAGTTGTTAATACCGGGAAGTTCTTTTTTTAAAGTCCAAAAGCGAACTGTATCGTGAATACATAATTCATGTAATATCAGAGTTTTGTATTTAACTTGAAGCATTTGAAGAAAAGGTGTAACAGGACAATTCACAAGATCTGTCACAATTCCTTTTTTACATATCTCAATACTCTTAATATATCATTTGATTTTGCATTGTGCTTTCTACGTACTTGCTTTAGTTTTTGGAGACAGTATAATATTTATACAATAATTCGTCAAGCAAGAAGTTTTAAGATGACTCCTATTGAAGAAAAAAGAGTTGAATTGTTTTCTAGTAAGATACAAGGAAGTCCTGTTAACTATCTCGATAGTTTTGCAATGCTGTTAACTGTGTATATAAAATCTGATAGAACTTAAAAGCCACGATTTTAGTCTTGTAGCTATTAGCAAATTGAAATGGGATTGTGAAATGAAGGGTTATATGAAATTTATGGCAGAAAATTAATATGAAAAAAAGCAACAAAGATATAAAAATAAACAATATAGAAGTAAAAAACATTCTTACAAAATCAAACCTGCCCGTAGCCGATTATTCTGTAAACCCATATGTTGGGTGTGAACATGCATGCAAGTATTGTTATGCTTCATTTATGAAAAGGTTTACTAACCACCCTGAACCTTGGGGCAGTTTTGTGGATATAAAACATTGGCAAGAGATAAAAAATCCACAACGTTATAAGGGGAAAGAACTTTTTATTGGTTCTGTATGTGATCCATATCAACCACTTGAGAAAACATCTTATCGTACTAGAGCCTTGCTAGAACAGATGCAAGGTAGTGACTGCTATATAAGTATCGCCACAAAGACTGATCTTATACTTCGAGATTTAGATATTATTAAAACATTTAAAAATGCAAGAGTATCTTGGTCTATCAACACATTAGATGAGGAATTTAAGAATGATATGGATTGTGCTGTAAGTATTGAAAGAAGACTGGCAGCTATGAAAGCTTTTCATGATGCAGGTGTCCGCACAACTTGCTTTATATCTCCAATTTTTCCTGGAATTACTGATGTACCTTCTATAATTAAACGCGCAAAAAATCAATGTAATTTAATTTGGCTGGAAAATTTAAACCTTCGCGCCGGCTACAAACAAGATATACTGAATTACATTGCAGAAAAACATCCTGATCTTGTTTCGCTTTATAATGATATATACAACAAAAAAGACCGCAGTTACTGGTCTATGTTAAATAAACAAATAAAACAGTTTTGCCAAGAGGAAGGTCTTTTATACGTGCGAGATGATGATTCTATAAAACGACCTTTCAATGAACCGCCAATAGTAGTGAATTATTTTTTCCATGAAGAAATTATTCCTTCCTCGAAAAAGAAACATAATCAAATCAAAAAATAATTAAATTAATAGAAAAATCCACATATTTAACAACCCGTGAATTTTTCTATACGATTGAATATATATTTTATCTCATAAAATTTGTAAAAATATAATTTTCCATATTAGGTAAATTATGATTAGATTTCAGGTAGAATTCCTTCATTTTTAAAAACCAAGCCATATTTGTACCTAATATTCTCATTGTCTGCAGACCTTCTTCATCTTTTTTTACATCTTCAGAAGTCCAACCGTGAACCATATTCCAATATCTTGAAGATATAATAGGCATTTCGGATACCAGAAAATATTTATTCAATTGGTCTAATGTTGCAGTTGTTCCTGCTCGTCTTGCTGAAATTACTGCAGCACCTGGTTTAAGATAAAATCTCTTTTTACTACTCAAAGAATCTGCATAAAAGGCTCTATCTAAAAAAGTTACAATTATTCCACTTGCACTTGCATAATGAACAGGTGAACCAAAAATAAACCCATCAGAATTCTCTGCTTTATCAAGAAATTCATTTACTTTATCATTAATAACGCATTTACCTAGTTTTACACAAGCTCTACAATCTCTGCAAGGAGAAATTGCATCTGTTCCGATATAAAATATTTCAGTTTCAATATTTTTTGATTTAAAACATTTGCAACTTCACATAAAGCTGTATTAGTACATCCTTCCTTATGTGGCGAACCATTTAGTAAAAGAACTTTCATCACTAATCTCCATAAGATAATGTATCATATACCTTAGCAACAATTTTCCATTCACCTTTAATCTTATTCATAATTAATAAATCAGTGAATTTATATCCATGCCAGTTATCTTCAATAACTCTTACAGCTGCGATTGTTTTTTCTAATGTAAGAACATCAACTCTTGCTGCATAATCATCCCCGCTTGGACAGGGCCCCGCATAAAATATTATGTTATTTTCCAGATCAAATGGCAGCTTCCTATTTTCCTTTATTAATTCATTTATACGTTTATGTGCCATATCTCTTGCAACATAAATATCACCTGTCAGGAGAAATTCCTCACCCTGTTTAAGCGCTCGTATTGTTTCCGTATCTTTTACATTAATTTCTTTTTTATTTTCACTTTCATTATTTAATTGAATAAAAAACGGAATCTGATGATGAATTATGATACCGCTTTTATCTATTGTGCAGGTGGAATACCTTTCTGAATGGCAATTAATTGTAACAGCGGCAGGCATACAGGCAATATGGGCTGCACAGGTCATTACTTTTACATCAAGAACATAAGATGATTTATATGTTTCAGGAGCATTTTTATTTACATATTCTTTTATTTTTCTTCCTAATGTTAACTCATCATCACTTAAATTTTCTTTAAGTAAAGCTTCTTTAGACATTAGACAAGCTTTTTCGGCTGTTCCTCCTATCCCTATCCCGATAGACATAGGCGGACAGGCATTTTCTCCCGCAGCAAGAATTATATTACCTACACTTTGTATGATATCTTCTTCATTAGCAGTCGGCAAAAGCATTTTAAGTCCGGATTTATTTTCCGAGCCTGCTCCTTTTATAAGTACTTTTATTCTTATTTCATCCTCCGGAATATATTTTATATAAATAATTGCCGGTGCATTTGTTTTTGTATTCGTTCTGTCAAAAACAGCATTATACACAACGGATTTTCTGAAATAATTATCCATATAGCATTTTTCAACAGCCTCATTAATACAGGTTTCTATATATTCACCCGTAAGCCTTATATTCTGACCTATTTGAAGAAACACTATTACCTGTCCCGTATCCTGACATAAAGGGAGTTTTTTTTCATATGCAATTTGAGCATTTTGTATTATCGATTTTAAAATGTTTTTTTCTTCTTTATTTGCAGCATTTTTGTAAGCATTAAGAAGTTTTAAATATATATCTTCATTAAGACAGGTATTTGCATTAAAACATAGTTGATATATTGCTTGCTTTATTAATTCCGTTGAAATTTCAGTCATAATAAAATGATATAATTTATTGTTATCGATGTAAAGCAGTTATAATTGTTGTACATCTTTATACAAATGCCAAGGGAATTCTTTGCTTATTTCATAACAATATTTACATGCATTGTCAGGTTTATCAAGATTGAATATTTTAAAAATATCTTTGGCTGAAGTTTCATAAATATCAACACCTTTAGGTAGCGGGATATTTTTATTGAATTTTCTATTGTAATAATACCTATAACAAGCTTGACAAGTATATATTTTCTGATTCCATAAATTCAGTGCTTTTCTGCTTGCACACGAAAAATAAGATTTTTCAGCATCTGCATTTCCTTGTTCATTTAGTTTATCATAGAATCTCTTTGATAATTGTATGTTACCAAGCATAGCTTTTTCATCATCTATTAAATCTAACAATTCACTGAACTTATTACCTAAAATAGGATATTTAGATAAATCTATTTTTATTCTGTATCGTCTAACTGTATCCCAAAATGTTTTATTCATAGTTGGTAATAAAATTCCATTTGTAACTATTCTAATATCAGAAAAAGGGAAATATGTTCTGGTAATTATCATAAAATCATTTACAGATGAATGTAATAAAGGTTCACCACCTAACAATCTTATTCTATAGAAATCAACTTTTTTAGAAAGAACATTTAAATCTTTATTAAATTGTTCCACATCCGTATAAAATTCCTCATCAATAAGATGGCAAAAATGACCGCATTTATCACACTTTAAATTACAATGATCAACTAAATGAGTTTCTATATATGGCAATATATATTTTTTTCGTTTATTACAATCAAACATTTTTGCTGTTAATTCCTATTGGATTAATACACTATAAAAAACTTCTTTCATAATATTTCCGATTTTTTTTATTGTTTTTTTATCTGACAAAAGAACATTGTTAGGTAATACAATTACTTCTTTTTCGCTTATTCTTTTTGCATTAACAATATCTTTTTTAATAAATGAAGATTCAGATAAATTCCAAGCCTGGTGATTATATACAGTACAGCCCCATCCGTTTTGAGCCGGAATTCCCAAGTTGTTAAGTTTTTTAATAATATTATATTTGTTTATTCCTTCTTTCAACTTTGAAGAATCAACTATAATAACAAAATAGAAATAAGTTCTGCGGGTTGTATTTTCAGAGGTTTTCTGAAAATGTATACCATTTATTTCCGACAATAATTCTTCTAAATAAATTGAATTTTTATACCTTTTAATTGTCTGTTGTATAATTTCGTCACATTGATAAGATAAAATAGCCGTTTGAAACTCAGTTAGAACATTTTTAGAACAAACATTATTATCTTGAAAAGATTCGACACTACTATAAATACTGTAACCTATATGATTTAATCTATCCAACTTATCGGCGAGAGTATTACTATTTGTGGTACAAGCTCCGCCTTCGCCTGCACACATTAGCTTTGTTTGTTGAAAACTAAATACCCCAATATCTCCTATAGACCCTATTCCTTTATCTTTATATAAAGCACAATGAGCATGAGCACAATCTTCTATAACCTTTAATTTAAATTCTTCTGCTATTTTCATAATTTCATCCATATCTGCAAGAGCAGAAAATAAATGAACAGGAATTACTGCTTTTGTTTTTTTCGAGATAGCTTCTCTTATTTTTTTAGGATCAATACATAATGTATTAGGGTCAATATCAACAATGACAGGTATTGCACCAATTTTGGCTACAGCCGTAACCGTAGAAATCCAAGTGTAAGCAGGAACAATTACTTCATCTCCCGGTTTTATTCCAAGTGCAATTAAAGCTGTTTCAAGACCGGTTGTGGCACTTGTTGTTGTTATAACATATTTAGATTTTTGTAATGTTGAAAATTTTTTAATAAATTCAATTTCGTTTCTTCCATACCACGACCAATATTTACTTAAATACACTTTGCCCAGTGCAAACAAAGTTTTTAAATTGATACTGGGCCAAGATGGTATATTTAACTTATATTTATAGGTTTTTTTCATAATATGGCAATAAAATTTTAAATTATTCATAGAAGATTTATTGTATAATAATATCATAGGAAATAAAAATATGCCACATTTCATAATCAAATCAGAAAATATTAAAAGAAAAGTAATAAATATTTCGGATAAAGATTTATATAAACACATAATTAAAGTTATGCGTTCTAAACCCGGTGAAAAGATTTTATTTCTTGATGAAAATAAAATTCAATATGAAACGATTTTAAAAAATATAGAATCCGATTATTTTACCTGTAACATTATAAGCAGGTATAAATCAAACAGAACACTAAATATTAATTTATACGCTGCACAGAGCGTACTAAATTCTGATGCACAAATAAGTGCCGTACAAAAAGCAACCGAACTTGGAGTTAAAGGTATTTTCCCTTTATGTACGGATAATTGCAGCGTAAAAAAATCTGTTATTGAAAGTAAAATTGACAAATGGCAAAAAATAGCATTTGAATCGGTAAAACAATGTGAAAGAGCTGATATTCCAAAAGTTTATAACCTTACAAATTTAGAAGAATTAACAGATAAATTTGAGCAGATAATTGTTTTTGCCGAAAGTGATACCGACAGGAATTTTTTTGAATATCTAAAAGAAAACCCGATTGATAAAACAAAAGATATACTTATAATAATCGGGCCTGAAGGCGGATTTTCACGTGCTGAATTTGATTATTTTAACAGAAAAAATCTTCCTCTTATAACGCTCGGGAACTTAATATATAGAGCCGATACCGCGCTTACAGCCGCTATAACTACTATTATTAACGGAGTCTGTTATGAATAAATATATTCAGAAAATAAATAATGACGAAGTTATAAAACTTATAAAACCTTATGCCGCTGATGTTCCGGCTTATGTAGCAGGCGGTTTTGTGCGTGATATTATTATGGAAAAACCAAGCCCTGACAGAGATTTAATTATCTGCTGCGAAGATATTAAAGCGTTTAGTGAAAATCTTGCCAAAAAATTAAATGCACATTTTATTGAACTTGACCGGATAAATAAAATATACAGAATTGTTCTGCAGGACAAAATTAATTATATAGATATTACCTCGCCTGTTGAAAATGACTTTGAAAAAGATATAAAAAGGCGGGATTTAACAATTAATGCTATAGCATATGATATTAATAATAATAAATTCATTGATTTAACCGGCGGAATTAAAGATATAAAAAATAAAAGAATAAAAGGAATATCCGATAGAAATTTTGAAGATGACCCGCTCCGCCTTTTAAGAATTTTTCGTTTTTACGCAAAAACAGGGTTTAACATAGATATAAAGCTTATAGAACTGGCAAAAAAACTGCATAAAAAAATAAATGAACCCGCAAAAGAACGTATAACCGTTGAACTTTTAAAAATGTTTGAGGGAGAATATACTTATGAAGCTCTTTTAAAATTGGACGAGTGCGGACTTCTTGAAGAAATTTTTCCTATATATAAAGATGTAAGAAAAATTCCGCCAAATTCACATCATCATCTTGACTTAATTCATCATTTAATTGAAACAGTAAGACAAATTCAGATTATATATGAAAATTCAAACGAAGAAGTAAAAAATTATCTTAATACAGTTAAGTACGCAAATACAAAAGAAATAGCATTTTTAAAGCTTGCCGGATTTCTGCATGATATAGGCAAGCCATATTGCTGGACAATAGAAGAAGAAACACAAAGACACCGTTTTATAAAACATGATGAAATAGGCTCTAAACTTGTTGTTCCTATATTAAAAGATTTAAAATTTTCAAAAAAACAGATTCTATATATAAAGCAGCTTATTAAATATCATATATATCCGTCAAGTCTTGTAAGTGCTCCTGAGGTTTCAGAAAAAGCATACTTGAAATTCTACAGAAAAATGGAAGGCTGCGTTATAGATGTAATAATTCTTGCAATGGCGGACAGACTCTCTGCACGCGGTGAAAAAGTTACCAAAGAGATGGTTGAAAATAATATTAATAATCTGACAAAACTCTTAGACAATTATCTTGAACAGAAAAAAAATATAAAACCCATAGAAAAACTCTTAGACGGAACGGACATAATGGAACTTTTAAAAATATCTCAAGGTCCGGAACTTGGAAAGATTATTAGTGCATTAAAAGAAGCACAATTATCCGGTGATGTTACAACAAAAAAAGAAGCTGTTGAGTTTATTTTAAACAATTTTGGTAGTAATTCTTAATACTGAATTCAAAAATTTTGCAAAAAAGGATTTTTTCTCTTATAATTCTAATGTAAAAAAGAAGGTAATATTATGAATTCAGTAGTAATAGTCGGAAGAGCGGGACAGGATCCTGAAGTTAAGTACTTTGAATCGGGCAAAGTAAAGACAACTTTTTCTGTTGCTGTTTCCAGATGGGATTATAAAACAAAAGCAGAAACTACCGATTGGTTTAATGTAAAGAAACACATGGTTTGATTATTTGTTACAGATGGTTTGATTATTTTGGGCAACATAAATTTGAAATATTAAATAAATGAGCAATTTTGCAATTTTAAGAATATAAAGTTACTGTCATAAAAACAAATTAAAATATATAAGTTAACTCTGCATTTTATCAAG
>CALUUL010000018.1 GCA_944323945.1 Candidatus Gastranaerophilales bacterium | reverse complement strand
ATTGCATTAATTGCTTGTTCAGCCTTTGGATCAGGAGTTGCAGCATTATATGCATCTGATGTTTCACCTATACCTAACAATTTTATACCATCGGTATTTCTTTCTAAGATAAATAAAGCCCCACCTTCTCCAATATTCATACCTAACCTGTTCTTTGAAAAAGGATTTGTTAAACTGTCAGTTAAGACTTCTAAAGCAGAAAAACCTGCAATAGGTAATTTTGCAATTGTATCAACTCCGCCAACAATTACACAATCACATATATCATTTTTTAATAATTTTCTTGCGGTAGAAAATGCTTTTAGACCTGAAGAACAAGCAGTTGAAATTCCTGAAAAATAATTATCTAAACCAATTAAATCTCTCAAAAATTCTGCAGGATTTGACATTTTTAAATATTCAGCATTTGACGTTTTCTCATATTCATCAATACCTGAATTTGTTGTTGCAATTACAACGGCAATTCTTTTCTTTCCATACTTTTTTATTACTATATCTATTTCTTTCTTAATTTGATTATATAAATGCAATAAAAATCTATTACATCTTAAATTATATTTTTCCTCTTTTATTTCAGGCAAATCTATAGTTACATGATGAGGCAAAAGCTTACCATTACAAGCATTAAGAAATACCTCATCTATATTTTCACCCAAATTACATATTGCAGCAGCTTTTGTTATACTTATCATTTTTGCATTTCACAAACTGTTATACTAATATTAATATTATCATGAATTCTTTTAAGTTTTATATTAATAAATACTCGTTCATAAAAGATGAAAAGCCAGATACATCTTTCATTCCTATGCTAATTCGAAGAAAACTTGATAATTTCGGTAAAGCAGGACTTTATACATTATATAACGTTTATGATAATGATAAAAACTATAAACTTATTTTTGCATCTAGTTATGGAGATATTGAAAGAGTCATAAAACTTATAAACCAAAGGAAAGAAGAAGGTGAAATATCTCCTACCGGATTTAGTTTTTCGGTCCATAACGCAACTATAGGTCTTTTTTCTTTATTAAATTCAATAAAATCATCATATAACTCAATTTCAGCAGGTAAAGAGACAATTGAAAATGCCTTGTTAGAAGCAATTATAGATAGTAAAATACAACCTGTTATTTTTTGTTATACAGAAAATGATAAAACACTAGAAAGTATTGCTATATCTATTTCTCAAAATCGAAAAAATGAAGAATCTATTGAAGTTACAATTAATATTACAAACAATGAAAAAATCCCCCCTATTTCTTTTAATAATTTATTAGAATTTTTAAAAGGAGAATCAAAAACATTATCAAGCAAATTATATTCACTAACAAGAGGCTGATATGAGAATTATCCGAAGTATTATTGTGCTAATAGAAATGCTTATATTTGCAACAGGTGCACTAATTATAGGATTCATAATAATTCCATTAAGCAGTTTATTTTATGAGGACTTAAAAAAAAGAAAATTTTGTGCTGATGTTGTGCATAAATCTTGGAAATTTTTTACTTTTTTAATACAAAAACTTGGAACCATTAACTTAGAAATCAAAGGCAATTTTAACGATGTTCAAGGCAAAATAATAGTTGCATCACATCCTAGTTTAATTGATATTGTACTTTTAATAGGACTAATTCCAAACAGTTTATGTATAGTTAAAAAAGAACTTCTAAAAAATCCTATAATGCATAACATTGTAAAATCATTATATATACTAAATGATGTTGATTTCGAGGAATTTCAAGTTGAAACTAAAACAGTTTTAGAACAAGGATTTAATATTATTATTTTCCCAACAGGAACAAGAACTCTGCCAAATGAAGAAATAAGAATACATAAAGGTTCAGCACAAATAGCAATCAATACAGAAAAAAATATCTTACCTATCACAATTGAATTCGACTATCCTTTCTTAATAAAAAATCATTTTCCACTTGATGCTGGAACAAAAAAAATCAATTATAAAATAACAAAAAAAAATGAGATAAAAATAAATGACTATATAACAACTGAAATAACTGACATAAAACTACGAAAAATTATTTCTGAGAAAATAAAAAAAGAAATTACTGTTTAAATATTATTTAAACATACTTATTATAATATCCTTTTTTGTTAATTATTAATAAATATAAAAAAGATACGTGAAATAATTTTTGAGAAAGGGAACATATATATAAAAAGAGGATTGGTTTTTATATAAAATGAGGTAGTATTATGACTTTAGCTGAAGTTCAAATTAAAGAGGAAATAGAGGATGTTCTAAGAAATAATCCTCAAGATTATCCTAAAATTAGGCAATGGTATGTATTTAATCCAAATTGGTTAATTGAAACAATAAAAATCAAAGCGGATACAACTAATATGCCGTTTTCTCAAATAATGTTTGAGTTAGAAAAAGACGATAATAATTTAGCTTAAATATCCTTAGAATATAAATAATCTTGGATATATAGTTTATTGATTTTGATTTATATATCCATACTTCCGCTACGTAAACATTCCAAATCCAAGGTAAAGTATTTTATATTCAGGTCTTTTAATTTATCTATAATATCTTTTCTATATCTTATGAATTTCTCTATTTCTTCTTGAATAATTTCAATCCTGGCTATATTATCGTGGATTCTAAATCTGCAGTTTGTAAAACCAAAACTTTTTATTACTTCTTCACCTTTTTTTGCTTTTTCTATGAGTTCTTCGCTTAATGAAGTGTTATAAGGAAAACGTGTCGCTATACAAGGTGAAGATGGTTTTGCATAGTTTTTTATACTTTCTTCCTTTGAAAAATCTATGATTTCTTTTTTTGTAATTCCAAAATCAGCAAATGGAGAATAAATTTCTAATTCTTTCAGAGCTTTTAGACCTGGTCTATATGTTTTTATATCATCTGCATTGGTTCCATCTATTATAATTCTATTTCTTGCAAATGTTTTTAACTCTGAAAAAATAAGTTTTTTACAATAGTAGCATCTATCTTTAGGATTATTTTTTATTAGGTTATTTTCAAGCGGATAATATTCTATTATTTTTTGTTCTATTCCATAAAATTTGCAAAATTCTTTTGCTTCATCAATCTCTTGTTCTGTTTGAAAAATTGATTTAAAGGTCACGGCTATAACATTTAAATCTTTACATAAATATAGAAGTGCACAGCTATCTATTCCGCCTGAAAAAGCAAGACATATGCCTTGCTTGTCCAGCTTTTTTAAATATTGTTTTAATTTATCAAATTTGTTTCTCATTTAATTTTCAACTTTTTGTTTATACATAAAGAAACATAGTAAATACATTATAAACCCAAGTATAAAGATGCCTAATAAATTTGAATACACAGGTTCTATATTGGTTAAAATTGCTGTTTTATTTTGGAATGTTTCAGATATTATGAATATTTGACTTTGAACTTGAGGAATAATTGAATCTTCTATTTTTAATAATGACCATTCAAGTCCATCAGGTTTTGTAGAAGCAAATTTAAATATAAAAGAAGCAAATATCAATGATAACATACCAAATGAAAATGATGCTTTTTTGTAATTGGTTTTCTTTACTGCAAGAATTACTATTCCTGTTATAAGTCCTTCTATTATACCAATAGGAAGATGGATTATTTGCATTAAACCTGAGAAATTTGCTATTGAATTAAATGCTATTGAACCTGATAATATTCCCTCTATTACAACGGCCAAAGCTCCTAATTGTAATGCAAAAATTGAAGATAGTATTGCTCCTATAAATTCTTTATTGTGTTGTGAAAATGGTTTATAAATTAAAGGATATGCTGCGAAACTAGCAAAGACTCCCATATTTATTATGTTGCAGCCAAGTGCTAAAAGGCTTCCGTCTGCAAAGAATATTCCTTGAACAAGTATAATACTACACATTGCAAGAAATCCAGCATAAGGACCAATTAGTGCTGCAAGTAACATTGCTCCGATTATGTGACCACTTGAACCTGTGTGCGGTATCGAAAAATTTATCATTTGCAGAGTAAATACTAAAATAGTTAAAGTTATTGTATATAGTATTTTCTCTTTGTTAAAATCAAATTTTGCTTTTTTAAAAGCATAATAAGCTGTTATTCCTGCTAACATTAACATAGGAATTCCTGTTGTCGGGCAAATTATTCCGTTTCCTAGATGCATAATATCTCCTTTAGTTTATTTCCATAACTCTTAAAATAGGATTTTTATAGGGCCTTTTACCTCTTCCATACCCTACTTTTTCTATAATGATTTTTTCAGGGAGTTGTTCTCCTGTATATAATGCTGCAACAATTGCTGCACCTGTTGGAGTTATCATTTCTCCTTCATTATTTGTTATTTTAATTGGAATTTTATACTTTGAAACTATTTCACAAACTGCTGGAACCGGTACTGATAGTGCACCGTGCTGGCATGTAATGGTTCCTTGTCCTTCTGTTAGTGTTGAAAAATATGTTTTATTCGGTTTCAGATAATCATATAAAACTGCAAAACTTACAATATCAACAATTGAATCAATTGCACCAACTTCATGAAAATGAACGTCTGAAAGATCTTTATTATGAACTTTACTTTCTGCTTCTGCAACTATTTTAAATATTTTTTTTGCTAAATTTTTTGCATTTTGATTAATATTTGCTTTGTCAATAATTTTATTTACATCATCCAGATTTCTGTGCTCGTGGTGATGTTCATGGTGGTTCTCGTGGTGAGTGTGTAAAGGTAAAATAACATCAAAATCTGTAGTTGAGATTGCATTTACCATTTTCTTTGTAATTTTGTATTGGAATTCATTATCAAGTTTCATTGATGAAAGAGCATTATCTAAAATATTTTCATTATCTATTAAGTCTAATAATGCCCCAACAGACATATCTCCCGAAATTCCTGAATTACATTCAAAATATAAATTCATTTATTTTTCCTTTCAATTAATCTGTTTATTTGACAGGCACTATAGCCCGCATTATAGCCGTTGTCAATATTTACAACACTCATTCCTTCTGCACAAGAGTTTAACATTGTAAGAAGTGCTGAAAGTCCTTTAAAACTGCTCCCATAACCTACAGAAGTCGGTAGTGCTATAACAGGTATATCTACAAGCCCTGCAATTATTCCTCCTAATGCACCTTCCATTCCTGCTGCTACTATTATTGCATTTGCTTTTTTTATTTCATCAATTTTATCAAAGAGTCTGTGTATGCCTGCAATACCTATATCATAATATTTTTTTACATTGCTTCCGTAAAATTTTGCCGTTTCTGCAGCTTCTTCTGCAACAGGAATATCGCCTGTTCCACCTGTACAAACGGCAATTTCTCCAATTCTTTCGATTTCTTTTTGTATTAGTGTTACAACTCTTCCTTGTTCATTGTATTTTATAATTTCTCCAAATCGATTTTTTAGTATTTCATATTGATTCTTTGAACAACGTGTTCCTATTACATTTGAACCAATATCTTTGAATGATTGGAATATTTTTATTAGTTGCTCATCATTTTTACATTCACAATAAACAGCTTCTGAGTAACCTCGTCTTTTTACTCTATCTGTATCAAGTTTTGCAAAATCAAGTTCTATATATTTATCCATTATCTTTGTCTTTCTTAATTCTTAATTTTGAAAGTAATAGTCCTAGCTCAAATAATAAGTATGTTGGTGTAAAAAGTAATATCTGGCTTATAATATCTGGCGGAGTTAGTATTCCTGCTATAACGAGTATTATTACAACAACATATGGTCTCATATTTTCAAATGTTTTGTATTCTACAAATCCTGATTTTATCAGAGCATATGTTACTATTGGCATTTGAAACATTAACCCGAACGATAATGTAAGCAAAAATGATAAGTTAATTATATTGGAAATTCCTAATACAGCATTTATCTTCTGGGTTGTAAAACTCATTCCAAAATCTATAATAAGCGGTAAAATGATGAATAAACAAAAAATACGCCGAATATAAATAAGGTTGTTGATGTGAATACTATTGATTTTATAAATTTTCTTTCGTGTTGATAAAGTGCCGGAGCAAAAAACTTCCATATTTGTCTTGCTATATATGGAAAACAAAGTATTATATCAAGAATAAAAGCCAGTTTTATTTGTATTATGAATACTTCTATCGGTGAAAAATAATTAAGAGATATATTATTATCTTTAATTAATAACGCTATTAGTAAATTCAAACATTTAGGGGCAATAAAAAGCATCGGAATTATGAATATTCCTAAACAAATAAAACTTTTTAACAACATTTCTCTGAATGCTTCAATATGAGAAATTATATTTTCGTCTTTATCTTCCAAATAGTTCATCTTATACGTCTTGAGGTTTGTATTCTTCGGGCTTTTCTTGATTATCTTCTATTGCATTTTTAAGCTCTTCTGTTTCTTTTTTTATAACATCTTTTGCTTTTTTATATTCATATGAAGCTCTGCCAAGTGCTCTTGCTATTTCAGGAATTCTCTTTCCTCCAAAAAGTAGAATTATAACAACTAATATTAATATTATTTCTGTTATTCCTAGTGACATTTGATTCTGCTCCTTTCGACTATATTATACTTTGTTTTTTTACGGCATAAATTTCTATTGCATCAGAATTGCATGCTTTTTTACAAGCTCCGCAGCCGATACATTTCTCTGCATTAATACTTATTCCTTCTTTTGTTATAATGATTGCTCCATATGGGCATGAAGTTTCACATAGTCCGCATTCAATACAATTTTCTTTTTTTATCATTGCCATTGCTATTCTTGTCTTTTGTTTTTTCTCTATACTAAGTCTTTTTATAGCACCGGTCGGACATACTTGTGAACATTTATTACAGTTTTTATCACAACTTCCATTTCTATAATCTATATGAATTGTTGGAAAATCATTATTTGCTTTTACAATAATCTTGCTTGGGCAATTTTCAACACAAAGATTGCAATTGTAACAGGTATTTATTAACCTTTCTTCGCTTTCTGCACCGGGTGGTAAAATTATGTCTCTATATTTTTCTACAATTTTATCTTTGATTATTATTCCTGTTTTAATCATTGAGCCAAAAACGGCTAAAACTGCTGTACTTATAATTATTTTTCGCCTTTGTATACTAAATTTTATTTGTTCTTTTGGTGCTTTCCCGTATTTGATAACACCTTTAGGACATATTTCAATACATTTTAAACATTTTATACAGGTTTCATTGTTAACCGTTTTATTTTTTGAATCGATACAACCTGCAGGGCATTTCTTTTCACAATTACCGCAGGAAATACATTTATCTTTTTCTATATAGATTTTATTTCTTGAAAATTTTGATATAAGACCAAGCATAGTTCCTGCAGGATAAAGATTTGTGCAAAAAAATCTGTTTTTAAAAAATGTAAGTATAATTATTCCTAATAATGCAATGATACCAAAAATTGAAAACGTAAAAGCAGATCCAAAATATGTATATGGTTCTATGTATCTTATAAATATAGCACTTCCACCAAGTAAAATACCTAATGAAATCGCTAATATAAAATATTTTATTGGGTAATTTGGTATATATTTGTTTTTTCTTTTTTTATCAAAAAATAAGATACTTATGAATTCTTGAATTATTCCTAATGGACAAATTGTAGAACAATATATACGTCCAAATAAAACAGTTAAAATTATAATTCCTACAAGAAATGATAATGCTAAAATTGAAAAATCGACAATAACTCTTTGTACTAATGATAAGATTTGAAAATCAAATATTTTTACAGAATAAAAAGCTCCATATATGCCTAAAATAGCAAGTAATAAAACAATAATTGCTATTATTAATCTTGCTTTATATATCTTTTTCATTAGTTCATACTCTTTTCAACTTCTTTAACGGTTTTATCTACTTTTGCTAAAAGTGCAGGAATATCAAGGTTCTGCGGGCAGTTTTTGTTGCATAATCCACATTGTATACACTTATCTGCTCTTGTTGATTCTTCAAGGGCATTATAATTGTATACGAACATAAAACTTGCATTTGGCGCCTTATTACCTTTATACATATTGTATAATCCAAATATTGCTGGAATATTTATTCCTCTTGGGCAAACCTCTAAACAGTATTTGCAAGCTGTACAGCTTATTGCTCCGCCTGATTGTATAATTTTTGCAATTTCGTATGCAACTTGTTCTTCTTTTTCTGTCATTGCTTTGTAGTTTATAAACGTATTTACATTTTCTTTTAGTTGCTGTAAATTGCTCATTCCACTTAGGATTGTAAATACTCTTTTCTTATTAGCAACCCATCTTAAACCAAATGAAGCTTGTGTCTCATCAGGACATTCTTTCTTTAATTTTTCAGCTGCCTTTTGAGGTAAATTACAAAGGACACCACCTCTTAATGGCTCCATTATGATAACAGGAACACCTGCTTTATCTGCTATATCTTATAATTCATCAGCATTAACTACTTCCCAATCAAGATAGTTAATTTGCAATTGGCAAAAGTCCCATTTGTGTTCATTTATAACTTCTCTAAGCATTTGTGGGTCGCCATGAAATGAAAAACCTATATGTTTTACTAACCCATCTTTCTTAAGTTTGACAAGTTCATCATACATTTTATTATCACGATAATTTTTTATAGTATTTTTATTAATATTATGAACCATATAGTTGTCAAAGTATTTAACCTGACACTTTTTTAGCTGCTCTTCACATAGTCTTCTTGTATCTGCTTGTGTTTTTACAAGATAAGCAGGGCATTTATCAGCTAATATAAAGCTTTCTCTTGGATATTTTTTAAGACTTCACCAATTGCATTTTCTGATTTTCCATCAACGTACATATATGCGGTATCAAAGTAATTTGCACCGTGTGACATGGCATATTCAACCATTCTATCAAGTTCTGCCATATCTATCTTACCTTTTAGCATAGGGAGTCTCATACAGCCAAGTGCTATCAGTGGAGTATCTGTATTTGCAAACTTTCTTCTTACTACTTGATCTTTAGATTTTTTTATTTCATTTTTACTGCATCCTGATAATAGTACAGCACCACCTAATGTTAATGTTGAATTAATTATAAAATCACGTCTTTTCATATTATCTCTCTTATAAAATTTAATTATTCATTATTTTTAATTTTATCAGAATTTTTATAAGAAGTATATCTAACAATATTCTTTTTTTATTTGAGTTTTACTCTTTATATTTATCTCTAAAAAAACCAAGAATATCTTCTATATGTTCATCAACATCAACTTTATCCCAATATTTTATTATTTTACCTTCTTCATCAAGTATAAAAGTTGCTCTATGTAGATTCTGAAGATAAATATCGTAATTTTGAAAAGCTTTTTTTAATTCATTCTTTGTATCAGAAAGTAATATAAATTTTAATTCATATTTTTTTTGAAAATCAACATGATCATTTATATTGTTATTACTTACGCCTATTATTTGAGCGTATTTTTGAAGTTCTTCTATTGAATCTCTAAATTCCTGAGCTTCCTTGGTACACACAGGAGTATCATCTTGAGGATAAAAGTATACAATTATAGTCTCTCCTTTAAAATCAGAAAGTTTATATTTCTTCTCTACCCCATTTTTATTTATTCCTTTTAATTCTATATCTAAATATCCCATTTTTACTCCTTTTTTGCCATTTTAATCTTCGTAATCATTATTGACATTAACTTATTAGTTAATTTTTAAGTTTATTTTATAAATAGTGAAACTTTATTATTCTAAAATAGTCATATAACTATAGTGGGAATAAACAAATAAAGTATTTTATATTATAATTAGTTTAACAAGGAGAGAGTTGTGAAAAAGTTTTTAAAAAATACGGCATTAATAACGCTTGCATTAATTATGGTAAGTATTACTTGTAATAGAAGTAATACTGCAATGGCTGAATCAGAAACTGTTTTGTATGATATGGTTTGGAAGATTGTTAATTCCAGATTCTTAGACCAAACAAATAATGGTCAGGATTGGAATAAATGGCGTCATAAATATGATGATAAAATTAAAACACCGGAAGATGCTTATGTAGCTATAGATACTATGGTTGCCAGTTTGAATGATAAATATACACGTTTTGTACCACCTAAAGAATTTGAAGAAGAAAAAAATATGATTAAGGGTTCCTTATGTGGTATTGGAATTCAAATGGGACTTAGAGATGGGAAAATATTAGTTATTTCCCCCATTGAAGATACTCCTGGTGAAAAAGCCGGTCTTCTTGCGGAAGATGAAATTCTAGCAATTGACGGCTTATCAACAAAAGATATGTCTATAGACAAAGCTGCTGATAAAATAAGAGGGAAAAAAGGTACAACGGTTGAACTTCTTATAAAGAGAAAAGGTGTACCAAATAAAACATATAAAATTGTAAGAGATGAAATTCAAATTAAATCTATTTCGCAAAAACTACCTGATAACTTCAAGTTAAATGATAAAATAGGATATATAAGACTTAGTTCTTTTATGGGAAGAAATGTAAGTACTGAATTTAAAAATATAATGCAATCTTATAAAGACAAAGAAGGTATAATTATTGACCTTAGAGCTAATACAGGTGGTTTATTAACAAACGCAATTGAAATATCAGATTTATTCTTAGATGACGAAATAATAGTCAGCACCGTTGATAGAGATGGTTATAAAGATACTTCCAGATCTTCTAAAAGATATTTTTCGACTCAACCTTTGGTTATTTTGATTAACAAAGGAAGTGCATCAGCTAGTGAAATAATGTCTGGGGCTTTAAAAGATAATCAAAGAGCTATTCTTGTAGGTGAAAATACATTTGGTAAAGGATTGGTTCAAGAAGTAAAACCTTTAAGCCCATTTGGTGCAGGATTAAATATCACTGTACAGAAATATTTAACGCCTAATGGTACTGATATTAATAAAAAGGGCATTGCTCCTGATATAGAAATAAAACTAACAGAGGAGAATATTAAAGATAAAAATGATGTACAGCTGGCAAAAGCACAAGAAGTTCTCTTACAAATGATAAAAAATGAAAAAATGTCTGCTAATCGTTAATTATTATTCAAAATATAATGTTTGTAAAAAAAGAAAACCTGATTTTTATCAGGTTTTCTTTTCATATATTATTTTTTTTATAAAATTAACAATAACTAAACATTAATTTTATGGTAAACAATTTGTGCCGCATTTAATACAGGATCAATTGCCGGTGAATATGGAGGTGAATATGGTAAATCTAAATTCATAAATGACTCCAGCTTTGTTTTCCCTAATATAGCCGGAATTACTGTGTTTATTCTTTGATTAACTTCTCCTTCTCCAATTCCTTGTATACCTAATATTGTATGTGTATTTCTATCTGCTATTAATTTAAGAGTCAATGTACCATTATCAGGCATATATCCTGCTTTATCTCTTTTGGTCACGATTGCATATTCAGGTTTAAACCCTAATTGTAATGCTTCTTGATAACTAATTCCAATTATTGAAATAGTAAAATCAAAGTATCTGGTAATTGTTGAGTTTAAAATACCATCAAATAAACAATTGCCTCCAGCTATATTAATTGCAGCACATCTACCTTCTTTATTTGCAGTTGACCCCATGGGAACCCAAGTATATCTGTTTGTAATAAGATTAAAGTTATCACTACAATCTCCAACAGCATATATTCCTGTTTTTGATGTTCTCATTGTGTTGCCAACTTTTATACTGTTTTTAACACTAAGCTTTATATCACTTCCAATAAGAAAGTCTGTGTTTGGTCTTACACCTGTTCCAAGAACTACTAAATCTGTTTCTATTTGTTTCCCTGATGCAGTAATTACCTTATTTACTTCTCCTTTTTCATTTCCAAGAAATGTAACTACTTCTTCATTTGTAAGAATATTAACTTGACCTGGATTTCTCCCTATAATATAGTCTGTAATTATTTTTGCAAAATCATCATCAAACATCTTTAATATATGTGGATTCTTTTCTATCAAAGTTACTTGTAAATTGTTTTTTACAAATGCTTCCATAACTTCTATAGAAATATATCCTCCACCAATTAAAACAGCTTTCTTAGATTGAAACATTTTTTCTTTTATTTTTATTCCATCATCAATTGTCCTTAATGTAAATATATTCTTTAAATCTATATTTCTAATATTTGGTATTTCTGGTGTTGCACCCGTTGCTATAACTAGAATATCAAAAGGAACTTCATATACATCAAGTGTTTTTAAATTTTCAATTAAAACAATTTTTTTTCGTGTATCAACTTTTATGCATTTTTGATTTATATGAATATTTATATTTTGTTTTTTGAAATCTTCAGGGGTCCTCATAATTAATGTTTTCGAATCTTTAATAATATCCTCTATATAATATGGAAGTCCACAAGCTGAATAGGAAATAATTTCTTCTTGTGTATATAAGTCTATTATTAAATCCGAACGTTCACGCCTAAGTTTTGCTGCTGTTTTAGGACCTGCAGCTCCTCCACCTATTATTACAACTTTTTCGGGCATTTTCGCTCCTTTTTAAAAAATCATTCTTTGTATTTCTATTCCACTAATTTCAAGTAAAGCACGCTCTAATGTTAAAGAATTGTCCGTATTTTCAATTTGTAATAGTATTATTCCGCTTGAAGAACAAAACAAAGAAGAATTATTAATTCCGACACGCATTTTTATAATGCAGTTGAATTCCGTTAATATTTTTTGCAATTCAACTGCATTATGCATTTTTTCCGGAAGTTTTATACCTATAATAACTGTCATTATAGCTAATCTTTTATTTCAAGCTTTTTTGTTTCGTTGTTTTCTACATGCATTTTTGGTAAGTGAAGTTCCAGTATTCCTTTTTTTAAGTCAGCAGAAGATTTATCAACATCTATTTCATAAGGGAAATATAATGTTCTAGAATATGTTCCATATCTAAATTCTGTTTTATGGTATTTATGTTTTTTATCTTCTTCTTTTTCTATCTCTTTTTTTGCATCTATTTTGACGTATGATTTATTTATATCAATATTTATATCATCTTTATCTATTCCTGGAAGTTCTACTTTTACACAGTATTTTTCATCATATTCTTTCACATCAACAGGCATTGCCATTCCTTTTAACTCTTGGTGAAAAATATATTCAGGAAATAAATTATCAAAACTTCTTTGAAGTATTGCATTAATATCTTCATTCAATGTATTTAAAAAAGTATCCGGCTTTTTTATTAAGTATTTCATATTATTTCTCCTATATAAAAATACGGTACTAAAACCGTTATTATCTTGATAGGAAAAAATAATTAATACATTCCCTAATAGGATAATTACTAAAACTAATAATTATTCAATTTCGGACAAAGAAGAATCTGTCAGTTGTTTTTGCTTTAATTTATTTACAACTGAATCCACAAGAAAATCATATGATTTTAGATTTACAATTTCATCAGAAAATTCTTTTTTCAACATATCTTCAACCATAGCTCTAATCTTTAAATCTTCCGCGACAAATTTATTGTCAGCTATAATTGAATCTAAAAGTCTATCTTTTTTACTATTTTTTAAGGAAGAGAACTGAAGCCAATCAATTTGCGACTTCATATTTTTTAATTCTTTTACAAGTTTAAAATGTTTTAAATTGAACATTTTATTCGAACTTCTCCATTTTCAAAATATACATCTTGAACTTTTTTTGCACAGTTCCCCTTTATATATGATAAAACATTTTTTACAGTTTGTACAGTCTTCATTCTTTCCATCAATGTATACAAAACTAAATCGTGAAGGAGAGAATTGTTTTTTAACATTGGTAATTCTTCATCTAAAACATTTGTTATCATTTGTGATAAGTTATCTGTATTATGCGAAATATATATTGGATTTGACATTTTAGGAGTATTATAGATTTCCTTAGTTCGATTTTTTGCACATTCGTTTTCATTAATCCATTCTACTATTACTTTTTTCTCTTCGTTAAACATTTTTCTTACCTTTATTCCGATTTATTTTTTATCCGCGTAAAAAAAATATACTAAATTTTTTTAATTTACAAAAAAAATATGAAACGTTACATTAGTTTACATAAAATTGAAATTTTAATAAATCTTTGATTGTAAACAAATGTAACCACAACAGGTTTCTATTACGCAATTTAATTAAAGTTAGTTTTTTTTTTACCGTAATTAAACATATTCGGAATTTAGTAAAATTAAGTGTTTTATCAAGAGAAAAGGTATAATATGACTGATATTTCAATTGGAAAGACAGCAAAAGAAAATAATTTAAGCCAAAACATTTCAGCAAAAGGTGAATTTGCAGCTTTAAAGCAAGAATATAAATCTTTTAAAAAGAAAGCTGCAAAATCTGATATGTCAAACTCCAAAACCATTAAAGAAAAAGAGTTAGAATTACTTAAAAAATTAAGCATTTTGGCAAAAAAAGAATCCTTGCCAAAAGAACAAGAATGGATTGATTCAAATATAAACGAAATATTAAAATCTCTTTCAACTGAAGAATCAAAAAAACAATCAGCGTATTATAAACCTATATCATTCAGTGGACAACAATCTATTCAAGGAAGGCAAACCGATACAGAAAACATAGATGTTGCAGCAAAAATTTTAGAACCATACAAAAAAGCTGATGGAACTATTGATGATAATATAAGAAAAATCGTTTCTGCATTTGATTCTTCGGGTTCAGAAATATATTTTATTGAATATCTTTTGAAACATTTTTGTGATGAAGAAGGTCATATTCCCTCAGACGTTTCTAATGCAATTGAGATTTTAGCTAAATCTGATATAAGCCCAAATATGATTCCTCAAGCACTTGAAGTTATATCTCAAAAAGATTCTACAGGTAAAAATGTTTTTGATGTTTCAATATGCAATCAAATTTCGAAATTTAAAGAAGCAAATTTTGATGATTTCGAAAGTTTAAAGCTTGCAAACTTTCTAAATTCTGATTTTGAAGATGTTAAAAAGGTTGAAGCACAAATTTATAAAATGAAAAAAGCAGGAATCACTCCTGATGCAATAATAAATATTTTAAATGCTCTCGCTATAAAACCAACTGAGCAAAATAAAAAAACAATTTCAGACTCAGCAGTTAATTCTATTATTTCATTAAAAAAAGCATTATCTTCTACTAGAAATAATGAAAAATCAGAAAGAAACAATCCTATAAATCAGCTAGGAGTAGTCACTTTTAGCGTTGGAAATGATGTAATTATAATGAAAGGAAATAAAGTAACTTATATATCCCCTATAGAAGGACAGTCAGTTCATAACTTAAAGAAAGAATATGATGATTTAATTACAAAACTTGAAGAAAATTTATTACTTGAATTTGCAAAAAAATATAAAAATAGTAATGGAGAAATAGATTCTAAGTATCTTCGAGTAATATCATCTTTAAGAAATAAAGGTATAACTTATGATCAACTAATAAATATGACAGATTTTTGCATAGATAATGGAAGTATTGATATCAACAAATTAAATGCCATTAGTAAAATCAAATCATCAGGTGCTTTAGGTATTGATGTTATACCTATTTTATCTTCAATAAAAAGAACAGAAGATGGTTCTTATAATCAAGAAGACCTTGAAAATGCTTGTGCATTAAGTTCTGCTGTTATTGGAGGAAATGAAGTAATTGCATTATTACCTGAAGTTAAAAGTAATAAAGAATTAAAAGAAGTTGTTATTTATTTCTCTCAATTTTTTGAAGATAAATCAAATCTAATAAAACTATTACCTCTAATCAAAGATAAATCAGGACATATTGATGAAAATGCAATCAATATCTTATACAATTTTGCAGATAATTTTCTAACTCAAACTTCTTCAAAAGAAAATGAGACAAAATTTCTTGAATATTCAAAAGCTATTTTACTCGAAGCAACAAATAAACTAGAAAATAAAATCAAAGATGAAGTTGCAGATATGTGTTCTTCATTGTGTAAAAATGGAAATAGTCCAGAAGAAATACTATTGATTTTAAAAAAATGTAAAAGCTCATCAGGTGATATAGATAATAAACTATCTGAAATAATTTTAAATTTTTCCTCAGATGATGTTCAATTCCAAGATATAGAAAATATTATCGACTTTTGTAAAACAAAGATGGGCGAAATTGACCAAATAAAAGTTGATAGCATATTATCGTTATTTGAAAAAGGCTATTCTAATCAAGAAATAATTAATTATATAAAAAATATAGATTAATTTTCACAATATTTTGTTAAAACAAAATTTAATTTTTTAATATTTTCTTTAAAATTTGAATTTTGTGTTATTAAAAACTCTCTATAATTACTTTTCTTTAATTTATTAACAGTAGGATGAAATATAATTTCTGTTAAAGAATTATCTTTACTTACTCTTTTTAAACCACCTAATATGGTTTCTTCTTGCATCATGCCGGTATATAAAACCCCAATAAAATATTGATTTGTATATACATTAGTATTTAACAGTCTTTTTAAATTAATATTTGTATAATAATTTAAGAGTAAATTTTTAATAATATTTATAGGATATTTTAAATTAAAAGATTTTGAACAAATAAAATAAGGAATTTCTCTTTGACTCCTTATATATTTAATATTATATTCTTTAGCTAATTTTATTGTTAAATTGAAAATTTCCGGAATCGCATGTGTGTGCATATGAGAATCTATATGTGAAATATTATGATATGGTAAAATTTTTTCTATTTGAGCCCTAAATTCATTTTCCAAAGCTAACTGAAATAAAGGATCTTTTGATTTTAATATAATTTTTAAATAACTATTATTAAAATAACCATTATTATCACATAATAAACTTGACTTTATAATACTCTTTCCTTCAACAATATTAAAATGAAACCCCAAATCAATATCATTAATTTGTGGTAATACATCATTTTTAGCGTGTTCAAATCCAGTCATATTTGTTAATATACTACTTGAGGTTATTACACCGCTTTTATAACCAAGTTTGATAGCTTCATTATTCTCTTCTGAATAACCAAAATCATCTGCATTAATAATTACTTTTTTCATTTGCATATTGTCCAAATATATTTTATTATTATATATATAATTTTAGCATAAAAGGTGTTTTTCTATATGAATTTACCTGTTTTATCAATAATAGTTCCATGTTTAAATGAAGAAGAGTGTATTTGTTCGACAACAGAAAGACTTTTGGACATACTTTATGAATTACAAAATAAAGGAGAAATATCTGACCAAAGTTTTATTTTCTATGTTGACGATGGAAGCAATGATTCAACTTGGAACCTTATAAAAGAATATAATAAAAAATTTAATGGAAAAGTAAAAGGAATAAGTTTTAGTAGAAATTTTGGAAATCAAAAAGCCATATTGGCAGGGCTTTTAGAATCTTCAAAATATAATGTAGATTGTTTTATTTCAATAGATGCTGATTTACAGCAAGATGAAACAAAAATAGCAGAATTTATACAAAAATATAAAAATGGTGCACAAATTGTTGCAGGCATCAGAAACGACAGAAAAACAGATAGTTTATATAAGCGTTATACAGCATTAGCCTTTTATAAATTAATGAATTTACTTGGTGTAAAAATTAAAATAAATCATTCTGATTATAGGCTTGTTAGTAAAGCAGTAGTGAAATCATTAGAAAAATTTCCAGAGACAAATCTATTCTTAAGAGGAATTTTTAATGATTTAGGTTACAAGAAAGATTATATTTATTTTGATGTCAAAGCAAGAAAAGCCGGTAAAACTAAATTTTCTCCGATTTCTTTATTCTCTTTAGCAATTAGTGGAATTACATCTTTCAGTATAGTTCCGCTAAGAATAGTTACATTTATAGGATTTATGATATCTTTTATAAGTTTTGTTCTCGGGTTTAGTGCATTTATAGATAAATTAATGAAACACAATGTAGTACCCGGATGGGCAACAATTGTTGTTGCTATTGGTTTTATAAGTGGTGTCCAGATATTATGTATGGGGATAATCGCTGAATATCTGGGGCAATTATTCCAAGAAGTTAAGGCAAGACCACGATATATAATAGAAAATCAAGTTGATTGATATCTATTTATCATCTTCAATCCAGACATAAGTTTTAGGTATTATTGATGCAAAAGGATTGTTTATATTTTTATAATTCATAGGATTTGATACATAAGAATTAATTCTATTTATTTTTCTTTGTATATTTTTAAAATAATTCAGTATATTCATCTTTTTTCCAACTACTTTATTTTAATTATATTTTTTTTAATAAAGAAAAATAACCTGCGAAATAATAATATTGTATGAAAACATTATGCTATTGTATAATAGACATATGAATAAAAAAATACTAATAGTTGATGATACAAAATCTTGGCTTATGTTTTATAAAGAACTGATAAATCAGTTATATAATGAAACATTCGAACTTACATTTGCGAATTCAGCAAATGAAGCACTAAGTATTATAAGACATAATACCGATAATCCTTTTTCAATAATAATAACTGACTTACAAATGGAAACTGACTATGAACCTGAAACTGCAGGAGAATGGTTAATTGATAGAATACAAAAAATAAGAGAATATTCTTCAACTAAAATCATTATTGTTTCTGCTATGTATAACATAGAACATATTGCAAAAAAATTAGAAGTAGAATGCATATCAAAAACTATATTGATAAGAAACAAGCTTTTAATGAAATTTATGTTTGAAAAAATAATGCCATCTTTAAAGAACATTAATTGATTTTGTATTTTTTGAATGTAAATAAAATTTTGTTTGTGTTAGTATAAATTTGATTATGGTGAACTTAAACATGTCGAAATATACTATAATAGCAATGGAAGAAGTACATTCAACAAATAGTTATGCACTTGAATATTTATCATCTTTTGATGATAGGACCGTAATTTATACACCTCATCAAATATCTGGACGAGGTAGATATAATAGAAAATGGATAAGTGATGATACAGAAAATTTGTACATGACAATTGTTCTTAAACCAGAAAAAAACCCTTTTCCATTCCCGAATTTGACACAATATTTATCAGTTATAGTATGTAATGTACTTGAAGAAAATTTTAGTATAAAGCCAAACATAAAATGGCCAAATGATATTCTTGTAGATGGGGCTAAAATATCCGGAATTTTAGCTGAAACTGGAATGTCAAATAATAAAATAGAGGGTGTTGTCCTTGGACTTGGTTTGAACATAAATCTAAAACAAGAAACGATAGATAAAATAGATCAAAAGGCAACATCAATATATGTCCTAAAAAATAAAAATTATGATATTGAAGATGTCTTAAAAATGATTTGCGAAAAATTTTTCAATGAATATGACAAATTTATTAATAAAGGATTTGGATATATCAAAGACGAATATACTAAAAGATGTAATTTCTTAGGACAGTATATTTCTGTCAGAGAAGCTGAAGAAATAAGATATTATTATGCAAAATCAATAGATGATAACGGTCTATTGGTAGTATTAGACGAACAAAATAACGAAAGTAGGATAATAACAGGAGATGTGTTATGTTAAATGAAGGTTTAGCAACAATGGCTGTTGGAATGGGAACTGTATTTAGTTTCTTAATAGTTCTTTGGGCTGTTGTTTGTTTCTTGGGAATGGTTGTTAGTTATTTAAACAAGCTGTTTCCAGCGGAGATACAGGCTGTTAAGACAGCTGTAAAAGCCGCTACAGGTGATTTAGAAGTGGCCATAGCCGTTGCTGCTGCTAAATTGAGAAAATAATTGGAAGATAGACACATAAGAGGGAAAAAACATGGCAAAAAAACTTATTAAAGTTATGGATACATCTTTTAGAGATGGATTTCAATCAATTTACGGTGCTAAAGTTTTAGTAGATGACTTTATTCCGGCTCTTCAAGCTGCTGTAAATGCAGGAATTAAACATTTCGAGACTGCAGGTGGTGCTAGATTTCAAGCTCCGATATTCTTCTGCAATGAAAATGCATTTGAAACCATGGATAAAATTAGAGCAGCTGTTGGTCCTGATGTAAAGTTACAATCACTTTCTCGTGGTGTTAATGTTGTTGGTTTAAATTCGCAACCAAGAGACGTTATTGATTTACATGCAAAAATGTTTGCAAAACATGGAGTAAATGTAATAAGAAACTTTGATGCATTAAATGATGTTAACAATTTGATTGATTCAGCAAACAGTATTAAAAAACACGGTTTGCAACACGAAGTTACTATCACAATGATGGAATTGCCATTTGGTTGTGAAGGTGCTCATGATGTAGCTTTCTATGAAAAAGTTTTAAGAAACATATTGGATTCAGGATTACCATTTGATTCATTAGCATTTAAAGATGCATCAGGTACTTCAAATCCAAGAAAAGTATATGAAACAGTTAAAATGGCTCGTGAAATATTAGGTGAAAACTTCCATATCAGATTCCATTCACACGAAACAGCCGGTACAGGTTTGGCTGCATATTTGGCAGCTTTAGATGGTGGTGCTGATGGTATAGACTTGGCTATGAAACCTGTTTCAGGCGGTACCGGTCAACCTGATATTATTTCTATGTGGCATGCATTAAAAGGTACTGAATATGATCTTGGTTTAGATATAAAGAAAGTTATGGAAACAGAAGAAATCTTTAAAGAATGTATGAAAGATTATCCTTTAGATCCTATTTCTTTGGCAGTAAACCCAATTCTAATACAAGCTCCATTACCTGGTGGTGCAACTGCAACTACTGTAAATCAGTTAAAGGATATGGGTATGCTTGATAAGTTCCCAGCTCTTATTGCAGCAATGAAAGAATGTGTTGAAAGAGGCGGTTTTGCAACATCTGTAACACCTGTTTCTCAATTCTATGCACAACAAGCTTTCTTAAACGCAGTTCAAGGACCTTGGGTACAAGCAAATCCTGGTTACGCTAAGATGTTGTTAGGATATTTTGGTAAAACTCCTTGTGAACCTGATCCTGAATTAGTTAAATGGGCTAGTGAAAAATTAAATATGCAACCAACTACTGAAAAAGTTGTTGATTTGAATGAAAAAGATCCTGAAAAAGGATTAAAAGCTGCTGAAAAGAGATTAATAGCTGCAGGTCTTCCTGTTACTGATGAAAATTTGTTTATTGCCGCTGCTTGTAAAGATGGAAATGTTGATAAAGGTATTGATTTCTTATTGGGTAAAGGTCAAGTTTCTGTTAATAAAACTGCTGCAAAAGCACAAGCTTCAACATCTGCTGCAGCTTCTTCTGATGGTTGTACAGTTACTGTTAATGGCAAAAAATATGCTGTTAAATTCCAAAATGGTAAAGCAGTTGTTAATGGTAAAGAATATAATGTTGACGTTAAAGATGGTATTGAGGAAGGAACTTCTGCTTCTGCAAGTGGTGAAGGTACAGAAGTTAAAGCTCCAATGCCTGGTGCTGTGTTAAGAGTTTTAAAATCAGTTGGTGATACTGTAGAAGAAAATGAAGAAATTTTAGTGATTGAAGCAATGAAGATGGAAACTCCTATTACAGCTCCGGTTGCAGGAACAATTACTTCTTTATCTGTTGCTCAAAATGACAAAATTGCTACTGGTCAAGTATTGGCTACAGTAGGCTAGGAGGTTATAAATGCAATTAACAGATGGTTTAACAGAGTTGTGGTATTCAACAGGTATTTATAATTTTATCAAAACAGCTAATGAGCACGTAGATGGATCTTGCATTGACCAATTTTTAACACATTTTGGTCAGCCTATAATGATTCTTATTTGTTGTTTCTTGTTATGGTTAGGAATAAAGAAGCAATTTGAACCATTGTTATTAGTTCCAATTGCTTTTGGTGGTTTATTATCGAATATTCCGATGCCTTTAGGTGAAGAAATAGCTGGTCCAAATGGATTTTTAGGTATAATTTTTGCTGCCGGTATTGATAAAGGCTTATTCCCATTGATTATATTTATGGGAGTAGGAGCAATGACCGATTTTGGTCCATTAATTGCGAATCCAAAAACATTACTTTTAGGTGGTGCGGCACAATTTGGTATTTTTGGTGCATTATTACTTGCTTTGGTTTTAGGTTTTGATATGCAAGCTGCAGGTTCAATTGGTATAATTGGCGGTGCTGATGGTCCTACATCTATATATGTAACAACAAAACTTAAACAAGAATTGTTAGGTTCAATAGCAGTTGCTGCATATTCTTATATGGCTTTAGTTCCTGTTATTCAGCCGCCTATTATGAAATTATTAACTACTGAAGCTGAACGTAAAATTCAAATGACTCAGCTAAGAGAAGTCTCAAAAAGAGAAAAAATTGTATTCCCTATTGCAGTTCTTGTTCTTTGTTTGATATTCTTACCTTCAGCTTGTCCATTAGTTGGGGCTTTAACATTTGGTAATCTATGTAAAGAATGTGGTGTTGTTGATAGATTGTCTGATACAATGCAAAATGCCTTAATTAATATAGTTACTATCTTCTTAGGATTGACTGTTGGTTCAAAATTGCAAGCAGATCATTTCTTAACAATTGAAACTTTGAAGATATTATTCTTAGGTATTGTTGCATTCTCATTAGCTACAGCAGCTGGGGTAATAATGGCTAAAATAATGAATTTATTCTTAAAAGAAAAAATTAATCCACTTATTGGTTCGGCTGGCGTTTCTGCTGTACCAATGGCAGCACGTGTATCTAATAAATTAGGTTTAGAAGCAAATCCTCAAAACTTCTTATTGATGCACGCAATGGGTCCAAATGTTGCAGGTGTAATCGGTTCTGCAGTTGCTGCCGGTGTATTACTTGCTTTAATCCCGCACTAAAAAATAGTTTTCTCGGAGGTTTAAACCTCCGAGAATTTTAAATAAAATTAAAGGTTGTAAAAATATATACTCAAGTGAAAGGAGAAAAGAAAATGAGTACAATTGAATATTTTTCAAACTCAGAAGAATTGCATAAAATGATGTCTCCTGCAAGAGCAACGTTAACTGCTCCATTCTTCGGAAACAATGTAGAACATGTAAAATCTGTAGCTGAAGCTTATAAATTAGCAAAAAACAGCCCGGGTACTGTAGAATTGACAGGTATGCCTGTATATATGCCTGAAAAATTAGGTTTGCCTCAAGGTGCTAACCAATTATTATTCAACGATGGTACTGTAGTTGGTCGTTGTGCTGCTGCCAGAAAAATTGTTGGTGAACCAAATTGTGATTTGGCTTATTTATTACCAATTATCAGAGAAGCTGTATACAACACTCGTGACCGTTTAATGTATTCAACAGAAGTTGTTGTTGGATTAGAAAATGACTTTATGATTAAAGCTCATTTATTAATTCCTGAAGGTTTTGAAAATGTTATGTATTCTTGGATGTTAAACTTCCAATACATTAACGAAGTATATGCACAAATGTATGCAGATTCAAGAAAAATCAATGAAGGTGATATTTATGTATTCTCTGATCCTGATTGGAGTCACCCTGATTTCCCATATGGTTTAACATTCTTTGATCCTGAACATAACTGTGCAGCTATTTTAGGTATGAGATATTTTGGTGAACATAAAAAAGGTACATTAACTCTTGCTTGGGGTGCTGCTGCTAGAAATGGTTATGCTTCTTGCCACGGTGGTATGAAGAGATATAACCTTGCTGATGGTAAATCTTTCCAAGTTGCTGTATTTGGTCTATCAGGAAGTGGTAAATCTACAATTACTCACGCTAAACACAATAACAAATATGATATTACTGTTCTTCACGATGATGCATTTATTATCAATGTTGAAGATAAATATACAATCGCATTGGAACCTGCTTATTTTGACAAAACTGCAGATTATCCGATAGGTTGTGATGATAACAAATATATTTTAACTCAACAAAATAATGGTGTTATTGCAATGGCTGACGGTAAAATAGTTTCTGTAACTGAAGATATCAGAAACGGTAATGGTCGTGCAGTAAAATCTAAATTATGGTCACCAAATAGAGTTGATAGAATTGATCAACCTATCAATGCTATTTTCTGGTTGATGAAAGATCCTACTATACCTCCTGTATTGAAATTATCAGGTGCTTCTTTAGGTTCTGCAATGGGTGCTACTCTTGCTACTAAACGTTCATCTGCTGAAAGACTTGCTAAAGGTGTTGATCCAAATGCTTTAGTAGTTGAACCATATGCTAACCCATTCAGAGTTTATCCTTTAGCTGTTGATTATACAAGATTCAAACAATTAATTGAAGATGGTGTTGATTGTTATATCTTGAATACTGGTGAATTTATGGGTACAAAGGTTAAACCTGCTCATACTTTAGGTGTAATTGAAGCTATTGTTGAAGGAAGTGCTAAATTCCATAAATGGGAAAACTTCTCTGATATCGAAATTATGGATGTTGAAGGCTTTGATGCTTCATTCAGTAACAAAGAATATGCTTCTCAATTTGTTGCTCGTATGAACGACAGAATTAACTTCGTAAAATCAAGAGAAACTGAAAAAGCAGGTATCGATAAACTTCCTGCTGATGCTTTAGAAGCTTTAGAAAAAGTTGTTGCTCAAGCTAAAGTTGGCGTTGGTGTTTAATTGATACAGATATTCTTTAATAAATTTTGAAGACCAAGACGTTGGTTAACAAAAGAAGAAAGAGCATACTGACGAGTATGCTCTTTCTTTTTTCTTAATATGTATTAAATAAAATTTGTCGTTTATATTTAATTTAAACTAAATTTTTTATACAGGAATATAAACTCTGTAGTTGTCACTTCTTCCACCAATAGTTTTATATATATTTTGAGCATAGTGGTCAGAAATTTCACCACCATTACCATCTGCGATTGTAACGTGGCCAAATTCTTCACCGCCACCACCATAGCCAGTTGTTGCTTCCCAACAAACTACTGCACCTGCTGGTAAGTTTGATAAATCATCTGCCGATGGAAAATCACTTGTAACTTCTACAAACATTCCTTGGTCTACTAAACCATCCATATTTGTATCCCAGTCACAGCCATTACCACCAAGGCTTAATCCATATGCCATAGCAAATGTTCTGCTAACTCCTGTTGCACAATAGCCTGTTGTAGAGCCATATGTATCTAACATTTGTCTTGCAACATCTACTAGTCTTGAACCTTCTTCACTATCATACATATTTAATGGATCCAGACTATATTCCTTTTCTATTTCTTTATTATCTAGTTTATTAATAGCTGTATTTATATCATTTACATATGCTTGTGCAGTTTGAACTTCTGATTTTGCAGTACTTACTGCTTCTGACTTATATGTATCTCTCTCTTTCTTTGCATTGTTGTATGCAAGAAGAGATTCTTGAATTTTTGGATACTTTTCAACTATTGCTTTCTCTAATTCAGTCATTTGCTCATTTAATTTATCAAATTCTATTTGTAAATTATCTCTTTCTTCATTTAGCTTATCTAATTTTTCTTGTGCTTCATCCCAAGCTTCTTTTGCATTCTCTTCAGCTTTTTCAGCTTCTGAAACCTTTGTTGTTAATTCTGCAATTTTTGCATTTAATTCTGCTACTTGAGATTCATCCATGTTCTCTGTAGATGTTGATTTTAAAGTAGCTAAAGATGTTTCAAGTTGTTCTCTATTTGAAACAGAATTTTCATATGCTGTTTTAGAATCAGCAACAACACTTTCTTGATTTGCTATTTCTTGATCTTTAGAATCTATATCTTTTTGCTTAGCATCAATATCTTCTTTTAAGTTATTTACATCTTTTGCCATTTCTTTATCAACAGATTCAAGTTCATTTAAATATGCATTATATAATAAGTCTATATTTTCATTCATTTCTTGAAGTTTAGTATCAGAACCATCTAGTAAAGAGGATAATACATCTTGTTGTTCTGATAAATCTGATTCGGCAGTTGTTAACTCTGCATTCAACTCTTCTCTTGTCATATTATCTAGAGTTTTTTCTTGTATTCCTCCAGATGGAGTAGATGAGGTTATTCCTGCATTATTAAATGATCCACTGTTCATGTTTCCTGTCTGTACAGATGGATTTGTATTCGAACTAGCTATATTTTCTTCAGGTACAATTTCTTCTTGTTCTGGTTCTGCTTCAGGTATTTTTTCAGTAGTTTCTGCATCTTCTTTTATTTTATCTACTCCTGCAAATATGTCTTCCAATGAAAGATTATCTATATCACCATCAGCTTCATTGATTGCATTTAAGAATGAAGTGATTTCATCTTTGTTTAAATCTCCACTTTTATCTGTATCCAATGAAGAGATAACTGTTTCATCTTGGAACATGTTATTAAGAATTTCTGTTAATACATTACTTTCCATTTCTTGAGCTTGAGTTTGACCATTAGTATTTTCTATATTTTTTCCGTCTGAAACTATAGTCTCATTTAATGTATTATCTTCTGCAAGAACACTATCTGTTTCTTTAAAATCTACATTTTCTTCTTTATTTTCAGTCATTGAATCTATATCTTGTTCATCATCTTTTGAATATTCAAAAGAATCAGAATTTTCATCTGATTCAACAAGTTTACCATTTTCTACATCCATTGATAAAATATCATTAATACTTTTTGAAAATATTGATGAATCTGCAATATCAAGTTCATCAACAATATAAGATTTAAATTCATTAGAATACATAAAAATGTTTACTGTCGAAGAATTTGTATTATAGTTCTTTTGTGAATTTTTATTTAATTCATCTAAATATGAAGAAAAACCTTGCAATATTGTTGAAATGTTCATAATTATCCTCGCTATATATATAAAAACTCGCTATATATATAAAAAATATATATAAGTCAGAATTGCCAGAATAAATATATTTGTAACATTTTTTAACAATATTTATAGGTTTTTTATTATTTGATCTGTATATTCTTTTGTGGATGCGTGTCCACCTAAATCATTTGTTAATATTTCTGACTGTTTTATTGTTTTTAATAATGCTTGTTCTATTCTAGCCGCAATGCTTTTTTGTTCAATATATCTTAACATTTCAATGGCAGATAATAAAAGTGCTGTCGGATTTGCTTTATTTTGTCCTTTTATATCAGGGGCACTTCCATGAACAGGTTCAAAAACAGCCGCATTTAAACCAATATTTACACCTTGGGCAATTCCTAAGCCACCAATCAGTCCTGCACATAGATCAGAAACAATATCGCCATATAAATTGGGAAGAACTAAAACATCAAATTGTTCTGGTTTCTGAACTAATTGCATACAAAGATTATCTACTAAAATTTCTTTGTATTCTATTTGTGGATATTTCTTTGCAACTTCTCTTGCACATTCTAAGAATAAACCATCTGATAATTTACATATATTTGCTTTTGAAACAGACATTACTAGTTTTCTATTATTTTTTATTGCATATTCAAATGCAAAATCAACAATCCTTGTTGAAGCTTTTCTTGTAATTATTTTTATTGACTCTGCTGTATCATTATCAATCTGTCTTTCAATACCAGCATATAAATCTTCTGTATTTTCTCTCACTATTACTATATCTACATTCTCAAAACGAGTTTTTATTCCTTCAATATTTTTGCAAGGACGCAAGTTTGCATATAAATCAAGAGATTTTCTTAATGCTACATTGACACTTCTAAAACCTTTACCAATAGGAGTAGTGACAGGTGCTTTTAGTGCTACTTTCGTTTTTTTGATTGATTCTATTACTCTATCTGGAAGTGGAGAACCTTCCGTCTCTGCTACATCAGCACCCGCAGTCTGTATATCCCACTCTATTTCAGCACCTGCTTCTTTTAATATCCGAGTAACGGACTCTGTTATTTCGGGTCCAATTCCATCTCCAGGAATTAATGTTACTGTTTGCATTCATTTTCTCCTAAACTAAATCAAAATCACCATGTATCTTTAAATGTTGAATTAATCCACCTTCATTAAGAAGTTTAATCATTACATCCGGTAGTGGAGCGAAAGGTAATTTTATGTTTTTTGTTTTATTAAAAACCAATCCTTGTTTCACATCTATCTCCAGTTCGTCACCTGCTTCAATCTTATCAGTATCACACTCTATTAATAATAATCCAATATTTATTGCATTACGGTAGAAAATTCTGGCAAAACTTTTTGCTAAAACTGCCCCTACTCCTGCTATTTTTATTATTTGCGGAGCATGTTCTCTGGATGAGCCTAGCCCAAAATTATTGCCGGCTACTACAAAATCACCTTTTTTCATTTTGGAAGCAAATTCAGGATCTGCATCTTCTAAAACATGTTTTGCTAATTCAGGAAGATTAGAACGCAAATGGAATAATCTACCGGGAGCTATGTGATCTGTTGATATATCATCTCCAAATTTAAATGCTTTACCTTTCAATTCCATTATAAAACCTCCCTTACATCGGCTATATATCCTTTTATTGCACTATATGCTGCTGTAGCCGGTGAAGATAAATAGATAAAACCTTCAGTATTACCCATTCTTCCTCTAAAATTTCTATTTTGAGTTGCTAAACAAACTTCTCCATCACCTAAAATTCCTGCGTGAACACCCACACAAGCTCCACAGCCTGATGTTACTATTGCAGCACCTGATTCTACAAATGTAGAAATCAATCCTTCTTCTAATGCTTGCATAAAGACTTTTCTTGATGCCGGCGCTACCAATAATCTTACATCTTTATTCACTTTTTGACCTTTTAATATTTTCGCTGCAATTCGTAGATCTTCGATTCTTCCGTTTGTACATGTTCCTATATATACTTGATCAACTTTTACTTTTTCCATTTCATCTATGTTTTTTGTATTATCAACTGTATGAGGGCAGGAAATTGTAGGTTTTAAATCATTCAAATTAATATTTATTATTTTTTCATAAACCGCATCTGTATCTGCTTTTATTTCCTTAAATTTATCTTCTCTACCTTGCTCTTTTAAATATTCATATGTCTTTTCATCAGTTTCAAACAATCCAACTTTTGCACCTGCTTCAACAGCCATATTTGATATTGTAAATCTGTCAGCCATCGTCATATTTTTTACACCAGAGCCTGTAAATTCCAATGCTTTATATGTTGCACCATCTGCCCCAATTAGCCCAATTAAATGTAAAATGAAATCTTTTGCATATACACCTTTTGGGAAACTCCCTTCAACAAAAATTTTAAATGTTGATGGGACTTTTAGCCAGGTTCTACCTAATCCCATTACTACTGCAATATCCGTAGATCCAGCACCTGTAGCAAAAGCACCTAATGCTCCTGATGTACAAGTATGTGAATCAGCTCCAAGTAATGTTTCACCAGGATTTACATAACTTTCTATAAGCCTTTGATGACAAACTCCTTCGCCTACTTCTGATAAAACAGCACCATAGTCTTTTGCAAAATTTCTTAAGACAGTATGTGAATTTGATAGTTCTTTTCTTGGACTTGGTGCAGCATGGTCAATGAACAAAATCGTTCTTTGAGGATTATTTAATTTCGTTTTCCCAAGCTTTTTAAATTCACTTACGGCTAATGGACCTGTACCATCTTGAACCATTACTACATCTATATTTGCAATGACAAGTTCTCCAGGTTTTACTGTTTTGCCTGCGTGTGCAGAAAGTATTTTTTCAGCAATTGTTTGTCCCATATTTTCTTCCCTTTATACAAATAGGTGCGGTTTTGTTATAAAGTTGTTATCAACTCTTTTCTTTAAATTTCCTGTAGGCATATAGTATGGCGTAACTGTCATGATTTTCGCTGCTATATCAGGATAATAGTATATAAACTTTAATTCACTTTGTGTTAGAGGTTTTTGTGTATGAACATTCGCATATCTTGCAAGTTCTAGAATATTTCTTGCTTCATCTTCATCTTGGAACTCTATCTCCATTTTTTCATATACATTTCTAAAACCTTTTATGCCGCCATATTCACCTGTTGTTATCATTCTACCTGTTTCAACAATTTCAGGTTCGCCTCTTCCGAGTTCTTCATAATCATATAATTCATAGTTTAATCTATCTTTTAAAGCCCCATCAGCATGAATTCCTGATTCATGAGCAAAGGCATTGTCACCAGTAGCCGGCTGATTAATTGGAATTGGAACATTAAATGCATATGATGTATATTTTGCTAGTTTCCAAGTTTTTGATAAATCTATGTTAGGATCTATTTCATATTTTCCATGCATTCCGCTTGATTTTAGTACACCGAGTAGACAAGATATGAGATCTGCGTTACCAGCTCTTTCTCCCATTCCGTTTATAGCTGTATTTATATAAGCATTTACTCCGGCATCTATAGCTGCTTTTGCTCCAATTACTGAATTTCCTGCAGCCATTCCTAAATCATTATGGAAATGCAATTCTATATCCATTTTGGTTTCTTGTGCAATCTTTGATATTCTTTCATATGCACTTATTGGATCATCATAGCCCAATGTATCACAGTATCTGAATCTTTGTGCACCGTGCTTTTTTGACTCTAATGCAAATTCAATTAAATAATCGATGTCTGTTCTTGAAGCATCTTCTGCATTTACACCTATTATTTGTGCTCCGCAGGCTACTGCTGTATCCAATGCTTTCACTGTTGATTTTATTATATCTTCACGTGTTTTTTTCCCGCCAAACTTTCCTTTTATCATTTGATCAGATGTAGATACGGAAAGATTTATATTTTTTAACCTTGGCACATTCTGAAAGGATAACAAAACATCTTCTTCTATTCCTCTCATCCAGCCTGATAATTTTGTTTTTGTTATAACACCTCTATCTACAAGTTCTAAGTTTCCGTTTAGGTAATTTATTTCATGTTTCGTTGTTGGAAATCCAAATTCAGATTGAGTAATTCCTAAATCATCTAACATCAAATTTATAATTGTTTTCTGTAATTTTGCCAAACCTAATCTTGATGTTTGAACACCATCTCTATTGGTTACATCAACAAAATATATATACTTTTTTGGCATCTTCTTCCCTTTTCATTTTTTAGAATATGTAATTTATTTTAACTATAAAGCAAATTATACCATATATACTTTTACTTTATACAAATTTCAATTCTTTTTCATTTACAAATTGCTTTTTTCTATTCATTTCTTCAAAAAAACTACAATTTTTACAAGCGATATTACTTTTAATTATTTCTTTTCCACATATCACTGCCCTTATTTCTTTCATTTGTTTAGACTCTAATGCTTTTTTCAACCCGGTATCAAAAACATTAATATATAGATCGTTATATACAGAACAAAAACATCCTAATAATTTGCCATCCCAGTTTATTTGAGGTTGTAACCACAATTGATAACAAGTAGGTATCATCTGTTTAGATATAATATCAATTATCATTTTATCTTTTTTACAATTTTCTATTATTTTTTGTATTTTTATTATATCTTTTGTAGCTATATTATAATCTTTTTCTTGTTCTTTCCAAGGTTTTTTGAAATAAATATTCGATACCTTATATCTTATTGCCAAATCTATTGCTTTACTTATTTCATGCTTATTATGGCTGAATATTATATATTGCCACTGTATAACTGGAAACTTACTATTATATATTTGTTTATATCTATTTAGTTTGTCTATATTAGATAATACTTTATTTAAATCACCATTTCTTCTGTATTTAATATATGTTTCATTCGTAGCACCATCTATTGAAAGAGTTAAACCTGTAAATTTATATTTTACAAGTATCTCTAACAAATCATCCGAAACATTATTAAAATTAACACCATTAAAAGCAGTTAATTGTATGTTTTTTTTATATGCATATTTTATAATTTCAGACAATTCCGGATTTAGAAAAATTTCACCACTAAATGATAACTCTATCTCTTTAATATATGGATTTCTTTCTATAAATTTCTTAAAATTTGCATATGTCAAATAGCCATTACCAATAACCGTTTCGTTTTTTTGATTTCTCATATAACAATCTATACAGTTTAATTGACATAAGCTACATGCTTCGAGCCTTGCCATTCTTGGTAATTTATTAACTTTTCTATAAAAATGCCAAAATAATTCCTTCATAGTTCTTATTGGTATTTTATCTTTTTTCTATATTCCTCATATGTCAGACCAGAAATTTTCCCTTTTATAAAAGCTAAGACGAATAAAATAGCAAGGAAAACTAAAAACACAACCATTGCTGTAAATTCTATAATCGAATATGAAACAGGAATCGTAATTATTTGATACTTATATAATACATAAATAATCTGGCATAAAATAGATATTTTGAGAGTTAAAGAAATGTTTTTATAGAGAGTTGACTCTCTACTTCCGCTAATATCATATAATCGTCTTTCTATTAAAGCAAAAAAAGTTACAAGGTAAATTAAATATAAGAAATATAGCATACCTCTTGATATTATAGAATATACCTCTGTAATAACATTGGGTATTATATAATCCAAAAATATTATATGTGTAAAATATGTTATTATTAAAAGTATTCCCATATTTACCGCATACCATTTTCTTCCAATTGGATTATTAGATGCAAACAATCTATCATCACTCATAAAAGCCCCCTTTTGATAAATTATAAGATATTAAAACTTAAATATCAATTGGAATACAATCACTTATTTCCTTTTATAAAAGCTAAAATAAACGCTGAGAAAATACTAAACGGAATTAAAATAAAAAATACAACAAAATCTAAAAAATTACGCATTATAGGAATTATATCAATAAAAAATCTAAGACAAAAAATATATATAACTGGAAATACAAATAATATAAAAAATATTTTTTTTATTGCAACATTATATTGCATATACTTTAGATTGGAAAAATCAGCAATTCTTCTATAAACAAGAGAAATTGCTGACATTAATATAACAAATTTAAATAAATCAACCATAAATAAAAGAATACTATATAAAAAATTAGGATTTACATATTCTGCAAAATTTTCAAAATGAACTAAAGAAATACCTACAAACAATGCAATAACAATTAATATATTTATAATATAATTTTTTCTGTTTATTGTTCCTTGATAACTGAATAAATCATTATTTGGTTGATTATAAGACATGACACACCTATAAATATTTATTTAAATTATTAACAATTATAGATTTAGGCACCAAGTTTACAATTCTTTCAACCGGTTCACCATTTTTAAATATTAATAAACAAGGTACACCACTTATTGAATATTTTTGCGCTGTTTCGATATTTTCATCCGCTTTAATTTTTACAAACTTAACTCTATTTTCAAATTCAATAGCTAATTCATCAATTATTGGTGACAACTTTCTACAAGGACCACACCACGTTGCCCAAAAATCTACAAGTGTTAATTTGTCTGAATCCAAAACTTCTTTCTGGAACATTTCATCATTAATTTCTAAAACTTTAGTCATAATAAATAACTCCTACTTATAATTATATAATGATAAACCTTAATATGAAATTGGTAAATAGTTCTTAAAAACTAAATGGTAATTATCTTAAAAACACAAAAAAAAAAAATAAAATAAAAAAAATCTTGACAATGAATTATGTCCTTTATATTATACAAGAAGCATAGAAGTTATGCCGGTGTAGCTCAACGGTAGAGCAACGGTTTTGTAAACCGTAGGTTGTAGGTTCGATTCCTATCACCGGCTT
>CALUUL010000017.1 GCA_944323945.1 Candidatus Gastranaerophilales bacterium | reverse complement strand
ATGCAAGATATATTACACTACATTCAAATTGAAAACGCAGATATTTTATTAAGAATAATTTTTTCAATCATTTTAGGCTCAATAATAGGGCTTGAAAGAGAATTAACAAATAAATCCGCAGGTTTAAGGACTCAAATAATGGTATGCTTGGGTTCTTGCCTTTTTACTATTCTTTCAATATACGGATTTTCTACCGCAGTAACATTGTATCCTTTGGGTGACCCTTCTAGAGTTGCAGCCCAAATTATTACCGGTATAGGTTTCATCGGCGCAGGAACTGTATTAAGACAAGGACTTACTGTTACAGGTTTAACTACAGCTTCTACATTATGGATTGTTGCAGCAATCGGTATGGCTTGTGGATGTGGAAAACTAAATATAGCAATTGTTTCAACCATTCTTGCAGTTGCAATACTTGTTTTAATAAGAATGTTTGAAATGAAAATTATGCCTAAAAATTTAAAGCATATGCGTAAAATTAAAATCTCTTTCATATGCAAATATGATGAATATAATGAAGTTTATAAAAAATTAGTTGATCTATTTCCTGAAATTATTGATTATAACCATAAAACAGTTGACGAAGACGGAGATATGCTTAAAATCAATGCTAAAGTTTTTTCAACCGAGAAAAGTCCTGTTATTCATATATATAGGAAGCTTGAAGATATGAAAAATTTACAATCCGTAAGCGTTAAGGAAATTTTTGATTAAAAATCAAAAAAAGTGATATAATCTAAATTGTTCAGGGATTAAGTATGCAAAAGACAGAAAAATTATATTCGGATATTCCTCCGACAAGGTTAAGGAACAGAAAAGAAAAATTTAGAAAAGCTCAAAATTTGCCGTTTTGGACTTGGCTCGCCGACAGAATTTTATTCAGAATGTTAAGTCATAGATTTTATGCACTTCGAATAAAAAATTTAGAAGCCTTTAATGAAAGAAGAGATAAAAGATTCCCTTCAATAATATATGCTCCACATAATAACTGGTGGGACGGTATTGTTGGCTACAACTTAATGAGACGTGCTTTTAAAGTTAGAACAAGAATGATGATAGAAGAAATGAACAGATTTCCTCTGTTTGCTTTAATTGGTGCTTTCCCTGTTAATAAAGCATCTGCTCAAGAAGCTATGATATCACTTAAATATATAGTTGATGACTTAAAAGAGCCTGATATGGGTTTTTGGATATTTCCCCAAGGTATTGTAAGACCACCAAATTACAGACCAATAGAATTTCAGACAGGTTTGGCTTATATTGCTCAAAATGTAGCAAAAAAACATGGCGGTGTAAATTTAATTCCTGTAGCTGTTAACTATACTTTTTTGCGTGAAGATAGACCTGAATGTCTTGCAGAAGTTGGTGAACCAATTATAATAACCGCTGAAAACTGCAAGTTTGATAGACACGAATTTACAAAGAAAATCCAAACAGAATTTGAAGCCCTATGTAATGCTCAACTTCAAACATTTTCTAAAGGTGAAGTTACAGGCTATGAATATGTTTTTCGTCAAGATTTACCTTGGAACAGAAAAATTGAGAAAAAATTGAAAAATATTGCTCTTGAAAATATTCAAGAAGAATAATTGGTAACTTTTGTAACAATTAGTTATTTTTATGAAATTTTCAAAATAAACTGAACTTTATATAAATATATCAGTTTGTTTTGGATTTCTTATGGAATTATATTCTGACTTAGACCTAGATAATGATATAAAATATGTAAAAACAGCCATTAACAAATCTGTGGATTTTTATAAAAAAATCGAGCAGAATATACGCTGTGCAAACAAAGTCTTTACTTCAAGATTCTGCTTTATTTGCTTTCAATTTAGAAACATTTTTGATAAAAGTTTATGGTTATAATTAATTAGGGAAATAACCTATATAGGGAAGATTTCTATAATATCCTTTATAGTCTAAGCCATAACCAACAACAAATTTATCGTCAATTTCAAATCCATAAAAATCTGGCTCTATATTTATTTGTCTGGCACATTTCTTGTTCAAAAGAGCAGTAAATACAAGCTTCTTTGGATGATGTTTTATTTTAAACAAATCTGTTAGGAATCTTGCGGTTAAACCTGTGTCAATAATATCTTCTACAATTAAAACATTTTTTTCGTGAAGGTTGGGCAATGTTAAATCTATTGCTTGTAAATTATTTGTAGATTTAGACTCGTGTCCGTAACTGGATATTCTTATAAATTCCATTTGAATAGGCTGCTTGAAATGTTTAACCAAATCTGTACAAAACATAACAGAACCTTTTAAAACACAAATTACATATATTTCTTCATCTATAGGGAAAGTTTTTTCGATATTTTCAGCAAGTGTTATTAACTTTTCTTTGATTTCATCTTCTGAAATTAAGACTTTTAGTTCTTCAATTTTCTTGTCTATTATTACCATTGTTCAGACTCTCCATTTTTATTTTATGTGTCGGCTTATCTTTAGTTCGCAATTTTTCACTAAGTCCGATTCCAACTGCCCACAAGACTTCACTTCCTTTACATAAAAGAACAATTTTGTCGCGATCGTGTTCAGGGATATTTTTGTTGATAAAATATTTTTTTAACTTCATTTTTCCTTGCATTCCAAAGGGTTGAATAATATCTCCGTTCCTTCTTGTTCTTATTGTTAGCGGGAAATCCACTTTCGTTAAGTCTACATATGCAGAATTACTTATTGCCTTTGGAAATTTCGTGACTTTTTCGGTTGTTTCTTCTATTGATATTTTATACTCTTCAGCAAGCTCGTAGCTGCCTGCTTTATCTATATTTATTTCTTCTTCTATCTTTTTATAATGTTCCGAATGAATAAAATATGTATATTTGTGTGAAACAAAAAGCCATTTATCATTAGCAATAGATAAGGTTTTTCCTGTTTTTGATTTTTGATTTTCTACTATAAAATTTATTAATTCCTGAATTTTAGCAAAACTCGGCTCTATTTCATTATTTACTAATAATTTATATACAAAATGTTGCTTAATTGCAGAGTTTAAAATAAGAAAATTTTGAGTTAACCATTTATTTCCAATCGTAATTTGATTCTCAATATTCTGCATTAATTCATTTATAATTTTGTTATTACCCGTTGCAATATCTGCAAGCGTAATTAAAGAATTTTCTATATTTGGATTAATTAACTTTATTGCAGGCATAATATTGTGTCTAATATTATTTCTTGCATATTTTGTATTGGCATTGCTTGAATCATTATTAGGATATAATTCATTTTTTATACAATATTCCTCAATATCTTTTCTTGAAAAATTAAGAATAGGTCTTATAACCTTAAATCCACCTAATTCACGAAGTTCTCTGATTCCTTCAAGACCATTTAAACCTGTTCCTTTTATAATACGATATAAAATTGTTTCGGCATTATCACTTTTTGTATGGGCCGTTAAAATAGCATCAGCTTCAAACTCTTCTGCACATCTTTTAAAAAAATCATATCGCATTTCTCTTGCTACTAGCTCTGATGCTTTTGTGCCTTCCGCCAACGTATCTGATATAAATGTAATATCATTTTCTTCACAAAATGCCAGACAACGTTCTTTTTCGGCTTCTGACTCTTTGCCTCGCCAATTATGATTCAAATGTGCAGCTACAAGTAAAAATCCATATTCATTTGACAGTTTATTCATGATGTCTAAAAGACACATAGAATCCCAACCACCTGAAAAACCGACTATAAAAGTTGTCTCACAGGAAATATCCACATATTTTTTTAATATATTCCTGACAGTTTCTTTCATATTTTATATTATAACAGATTTATATACATTTTACTTGTTTGTTTTTATATTATTTTCTTTATTATATTTATCAAGTGCTTTTGCACAATCTGTTAAATCCCAGTATTTATTTTTTATATCAATTACTGTTCCAAAAGGAACTGACATCTTTTCATCTGAATTAACATATAAAAACTCTCTACAAGGACTATTTCCTGGATCTTGTTCTTCATCATATGAAAGCAATAAAGTTTTTTGTTTATGTTCATTCGAAAATAATATCCCGGTAACAGAATATATACCATGCCATATATATCTTCTTAATTCTTCACTATGAAAACCTGAGATTTCATCATGTTCTGAAGGGACATATAATAATCCTTTGTAATTAGAAAGTTCATTCTTCATATATTCTATATTCTTGTTCCAATAAAATGTATTAACAATCTGCCACGTTGTTTGAAAAATACAACATATTAAAGCTATACAGATTAAATCAATATATTTTTTATTATTTATTCTATCCGAAGTAATAATATCCTTTATCAACAATAAAATAAATAATATAGGTAAAAACCAACAAGGAATTGTTCTTAAATGTCCTTCCCACATTGGATACACCGAGTTTAATGGTGTATTTAACAAATACCATAACACTACAATATATGTCATAAAAAATAGACTTAATAATTTTAGAGATATTCTTTGTTTTCTAAATATTATATAAATAATAAAAACAATTGTTAGTATTGAAAATATGGTGTTCAACTGTAATAAAACAGGGAAATAGTCTCTGGCTTCTCCTAAAAAACGAAGAATTTCAGCTTTTTCATCTTGTGTTTTTAACATAAAAAATATATTGTAAACGGCAGCAGCCAAAGATCCAAATCCTATAACAGTTTTTACACATTGATTTTTGAAATCATTCTCCTTCATAACATAATGAAAATGAGCAAAGAAAAATATAATTCCAAGAAACGCAACATATTCATATGTACCAAACATTATTGTTAAAATAAATAATATAAAAATAATATCTGTTTTTTTATAATCAATTTTTGACGAAAGATAATTCCATAAAATAAAATGAAACGTAAAACCAATAATAGATTCAACGACTGAAAAAATCATAAAAGGACAAATTATTGCTCCATATGTAAAAAAATTCCAAAAAAGAATATCAAAACGTTTTGTTCTCTTTGTAAGTATAAAATTACACATTAACAATATAAAAGGAAATGCAAATTGAAAAAATGAATATATTCCCATTAAAATAAATTTATTCGTTATATGTAGAATTGAATATGCAAATATTATTGGGAACTGAATAATAAAAGAAATCATAAATCTTGGATGACCTTCATCGAAAGATAATTGATATATATTTGATGAAAAATTGTTTAATTGCTCTATCATAAAGAAAGCACCATCACTATACAAACCACGGAAGGTAAAAGTAGCATACAATATGTGAATTATTGAAATAATTATAAATACTATAAAAAGTACTTTAAATTGTTTATTATTTTTTATTTCATCCATTTTATTTCATCCATTTTATTTTTTACTCTGAATATTATATACAATTTATTGTCATATAAGCAAAAAAATTTTTATAAATAAACAATTAGGGGATAAATTTTATTAATATATTGTTTAAACTCATATTAAATAACGAAAGGAGTATGTATGTTTTACAAAATTTTTGAAATAGAAGATTTAATTGATGATAAAGAAGCAAAACGTGAAATCATTGATTTAATGGGAAATAATGGTGCTCATTTAAAACTTATTTCTCTAAAAAAACATGAAGAAATAGAAGCTCATATGTCACATTGTGATGCTTGTATTTATGTTAATGATGGAGAAATAGAATTGACTTTTAACCATAATGATAATTGTACTTGTCAAGCCTGTGAATGTGAGATATCAAGTGAAGATAGAAAAGAGAACACTAAATATAAAATAAAGAAAGGTCAAATTTTCTTTTTTGCAAAGAATACAACACATTCTGTAAAAGCATTAAAAGATTCTATTTTTCTATTGATAAAAATTTAAAAGCTGCATATGCAGCTTTTAAATTTGAATGAAAACAATAATTCGTTTATAATAATGGTGGAAAAAGTTGGAATTATTATGAAACGAATTATTATACTGGTTACTTTGCTATTTATAATGCCATGGTTAAATGTTTATGCTGAAGAAACACCCTCAAGTTGTCTTACAAATGATATACAAATACAAAAAAGAATAAGTGATATAGGTTTTCGTCTATTAAATGCAAATAAAATTGATGTAAGAATGATTTTTGTCTACCAAGATAAAGAGAAATTTGTAAAAGTTGAACCGGGGCTTATGAAAAGACAAATAATAATCTATGATAAAACAATGCAATTTGCATCATCAGATGACGAAATAGCTGCTTATTTAGCAAGAGAGATATGTAAAAGTGCAGAATCTTATACAGGTATATTTAAAGGATATGTTTCTTCAGCACAAGTTAAGATGGCACCAAAAAAATATGAATTATTTTTTGATAAAAGAGCAGTCGATTTTATGGTAATGGCAGGATATAATCCACTTGCTTTTATAACTTTTATACATAAATCTCAACCACAGAAGAGATATGATAAAATTTCAAGACATAATTTAACTTCAAAACGATTAGCACACATATATGAATATATATATACAAAATACCCATATTTTCTTGCGAATAATGAATATCTTGATAACGAAACTTATCAACATTTTCTATTATCTTCTATAGAAAATAGAAGAAAGCTAAATGAAAAAATAAAATCCGGTTCAAAGAAAGCAGTTGATTATGAATAAATTGTTTTATAAGCTATTTTCTGTTATCTCTGTCTTTATCTTTATATCAAGTTCTTATACGATTGCGATAGAAAATGATGAAATTACTAAAGAACTATTAGAAAACACAAATATAACAAAACCGCAAACTAATTTAAATTATAGTTACGAATCAGTTGAAAGAGCGCCTATTAAATTACAAATAATTAATCCTATATCAACTAAAACAGGAAGTATATTAGAAGGCCAAATTATAGATTTTATTGTAAAAGAAGATGTAATATATAAAACAGAAATAATTATAAAAAAAGGAACAAGAGTCACTGCCAAAGTTCAAACAACCATGGATAGAGGACTTAATGGTATCCCTGCTACTCTAATAATTGATGATTTTAATATAGAAGGAATAGATAAAAACAAATTAAAAGCTACATATATAAAAAAAGGTCAAAATAGAACTCTAATTGTTCTACCAATAAAATGGGCACTTACCATAATTCCTTTTGCCGGTTATGTTTCAAACCTTATCATTGGTGGACACGCAAATATAAAAAAGAAAAATACAATTGTACTATTTTATTACCCTAATTGGGGTAAACAATAGAATAATTGATATTGACATTAACCCTTGTTAATAAGTAAATTAATATATTATTTTAATGGAGTAAAATTGTGGACGAAACAATAAAACAAATTATATTTAAAAATGCAGCAAAGATTGATTTATTTCTGATAGGTAAAACACTTATTGAAGTAGTACTTTTTGTAATAATTTTAAGAATAGTAAATAAGACATTACACTTATTTTTTGATAAAATTTTATCAAGAATTTCTGATACGGAAACAAAAAAACATTACCAAACATTAAGACAATTAGGTGTATACATAATAGATGCAATTATAATATTATTTTTTGCAACTAATATTTTGGGAAATTTTGGTATTGATATGAAACCAATATTGGCAACAGCGGGTATACTTGGTGTTGCTGTGGGTTTTGGAGGAAAGAAATTTGTTGAAGATTTATTTACCGGTCTTTCTATTATCTTAACAGGGCAATTACGTGTTGGAGATTATGTTACTGTTAATAATTCAACAGGAACTGTTGAAAAAGTAACCCTTACTATGATAGTTATAAGAGCATTTAATGGAGATGTTCACTATCTTAGAAATGGACAAATTGATACTATAATTAACCAGACAAAAAACTTTTCATTTCCTATATTTAATATTAGTGTTGCATATAAAACTAATGTTACACAGGCAATGAAAGTCTTAAGAGAATTAGGACAAGAACTCAGACAAAACCCTACTTATTCCAGATTTGTTCTTTCTGATATTGAAGTATTAGGTTTAAATGAATTTCAAGATTCCGCAATAGTAATTCAATGCAGAATAAAAACAACTCCACAAGAACAGTGGATGGTCAAACGTAAATTTAATCAAATGGTTAAAGAAAGATTTGAGAAAGAAGGAATAGAAATTCCATTCCCTCAAATTGTAGTTAATAAAGCAGAAGGATAAAATATGATTCTAGTTACAGGTGGGGCCGGTTACATTGGGAGTCATACTGTTCTTAATTTTTTGAATAAAGGTTATGAAATAGTTATTATTGATAATCTTGAGAATGGACATATTGAAACAATCAACACATTAAATAAAATAGGGAATCTCCATTTTGTAAAAGGTGATTTGAGAAATTTAGATGATGTTGAAGCTGTTTTTTCAAATTATAAAATTGATACGGTTATTCATTTTGCAGGTTTTATTCAAGTTGAAGAAAGTATAAACTATCCTGAAAGATACTACAAAAATAACGTATTAGCCTCAATTAATCTTTTTAATACAATGGTACAACATAATGTTCAAAGAGTTGTATTTTCATCATCTGCAGCAGTATATGGAGAACCTGTCTATACACCTATAGACGAAAAACATCCTAAAAAACCTTTAAATCCTTATGGTGAAAACAAATCTCAAGTGGAAGAAATCCTTAAGGAATATGATGCAAAATATAATTTAAAATCAATTTGCTTAAGATATTTTAATGTGACAGGTGCTGATTCACTTTCAAGAATAGGTGAATGGCACGAACCAGAAACTCATCTTATTCCAAATATATTAAAATCAATATTTGAAAAAGATAAAACATTCAAAATTTTCGGAACAGACTATGATACATTCGATGGAACTTGCATAAGAGATTATGTTAATGTTGAAGATTTAGCTGAAGCTCACTACTTAGCATATTTGTATCTTAAAGATAATAATAAATCTGATATTTTTAATCTTGGTACAGAAAATGGCAGCAGCGTAAAAGAAGTCTTTGAAACAGTTGAAGAAATAACCGAAAAAAAAATTAATGTAGAAATTAAACAAAGAAGGTTAGGAGATGCTGCTATACTTTTGGCTAACTCATCAAAAGCAAAAAAAATTCTGAAATGGGTACCCCAAAACAGCCTCGAAGACAGCATCAAAACAGCTTATTTATGGGAGAAAAATAAACATTAAAAAAGAACCACTTTTCAGTGGTTCTTTTTTTATAAATTTAAACACCAATAAATGTTCGTGTATTTTCAACATTTATCTTTTTTAATAAAGTTTTAATTCCAAACAAAACTATAAAGCTTGAAAATAGAACAAATAAATACCTTAAACAAACAATTCCTGAGGCAATATAAAATTCGGTTGTGTTATTTACAGGTATTACAGGTTGTTGAGAAAAAATTTGATTAAAAGCAAATACAAAATACCAATGGATAAAGAACAATCCAAAACTATATTTTGCAGTAACATCTAACCAGTGATTTATTTTTTCATGTGATTTAATTAGTTCATCATAATGTTTTAAATAACCTAATACAATAACTGTTAAGAATATTTTTGAAACTGTTCCATTATAAAACATTCCACTATAGTTAAAATAAATATCAGCAATGGAAGTTATTATCATAAGAAAAATAAAAAAGTATCTTTTATCATAAAAAATATCAATTTTATCTTTATATTTTGAAAGATACATTCCAAATACATACATAGATGTAAAATGGATAAACCCACTTACAACATATTTCAAGTAAGCAATATATTTATGAAAGTAATCCATATTTACCACATACGATGGTTCTATATCCATACGCGGTAAGAAAATTGTTATTAAAAATAATAGAGGCAAAAATTTATACAACCAATTTTTCTTTTCTAAATACAAAAGTAAGTAACTTAATAAAAAGAATATAACAATCATCGGTATAAACCATGTTGGAACATTATGAACTCTTCCTGTTGTAAGAAACACTCCTATTTGTGCTAAAGGGTTTAAACCATCAAAAGGATTACCATAAGCTAAAGGCATTAAAAAGCATAGAATAATACCCGGAATTGCTGTTAAAACATATGGAATAATTACATTTTTCCATTTTTTTTGAAGATAATTTTTATACTCAAATTTTGAAGAAAGATGTTGGAATAAAAATCCCGAAATAAATATAAAAAGAGCAGTACCTCCAGCCCATACTTCAAAAGAAATACTTTTTAATAAACTTCCGTTTGAACCAATTTGCATCGTATGACCAGCTAAAATTAACAGAATCGCTAATCCTCTAAAAACATTGATATAGTTTAACATTTCTCTTTTGGGTTTTACTATATTTTCACTCATATTTTACCTCCGAACACAATTATAATAACAACTAAAAAAAAAATTACAAATTGGCAAATTCTATTTTTTATAAGTTTTAACAGAATTGTTCAAAAGGGAAGTATTTATATAAATGAATAATTTTTCAATTTCATTTGGGAAAAGAATACCCAAAATGCAGTTCCAAATACAAAGAAAAGATACAAATGAGTTCGAACCTGCCATATTCTCAGAAGTTGATTGTAAGGATGAAGAAGACTATTCAGAAGTAAAAAGCCTTGATAGAAGATGGACATTTAATGAACATATTGCAAAAGGAATAGCTCAAAAAAGCACATCTCAGAAATACTTAAGAGAAAAAAGTAATATATCTGTATATGAAATGCAAGATAGAAACGGACATATTATAGGAATTGCCCAAACACAAACCAGAAATGGTGTATGTAATATCGAATATATTGAATCAAAACCTAATAATGAATATAGATATGTTGGTCAATCTATGGTTGCAGCAATTGGGAAAGAAACTCTAGATAAAAAATGTTATAAATTAACAGTAGATGCTCCAGTTGATGATGCAATGCCTTTTTATATCAATGCTTGCGGATTTAGAAAACAAGGAGAATTTTCACTTAAAATGAATATTGCACAAATGTGCAAATTAATAAAACAAACAGAACTGAATACACTATCACCAATAATTAATTTAGAAGGGTAAAATATGCATATATCTTTCTGTAGAAGAATCCCACTAACACAATGCCAAATCAAAGATACTGAGACAAATAAATTTATTCCTGCAACATTCTGCGAAGTAGATTGTAAGGATAAAGAAGATATATTTGAGATTGCTAGTATACCTGGACAATGGAAGTTTAAAAATACGATTGCAAGGAATATGCAAATAAAACATGATACTCAATATATTTTGCCAAAAGAAGAATTAACTTCATTCTATATTCTTCAAGATGACGAAGGTTCAATTCTTGGAATAACTCAGGTTAAAGAACAAGGTAAGCATTTCTCTGTTCAGTTTATAGAAAGTAAACAAGACAATAAACATAAATATGTTGGACAAACTATGTTAGCATCACTTGGACTTCATATATTAAAAACAAATGGTAATCGTCTTACAATAAGTTCTCCAGTGGATAATGCAAAACCATTCTATATTGATAAGTGCGGATTTAAAACTTGTTATGATGGAAATTTTAAAATGAATACAAAACATATTCAAAGATTCATAAGACAAACACAAAAAAAGACTCAAGCACCATTGATGGATATTCGAGTCTAATTTTATAGAATAAATGTTCTAATAATTACTCTTTGCTATTTTGTTTATAAGTATTCATAAATCCTGTATCAAAAATGCCGCTTATGAAGACTTCATCCTCAATTAATTCTTGATAAAATGGCAGAGTCGTTTTAACACCGGTTATAACATATTCCTTTAATGCTCTATACATTCTTCTTCTTGCTTCTTCTCTTGTAGGAGCCCAACACATTAATTTACTTATTAATGAATCATAATAAGGTGGAATTTTATAACCTGAATATACATGTGAATCAACTCTTACACCAAAACCACCAGGTGTAATATAACCATTTATTTCACCAGGAGCCGGTAGAAAGTTTCTATCAGGATCTTCTGCATTTATACGGCACTCTATTGCATGCCCGCATAATTTTATATCTTCTTGCTTAAATGATAATGGATTACCTGCCGCAATATTTATTTGCTCCCTGACAATATCAATATTTGATATCATTTCGGTAATACCATGTTCAACCTGTAAACGCGTATTCATTTCCATAAAATAGAAATTCTTATCTTTATCTAAAAGGAACTCAATCGTACCTACACCTTCATAATTAGCAGCTTTAGCAGCTCTAACAGCGGCTTCTCCAAGTTTTTTTCTTATTTCTTCACTAACGGCAGGAGATGGAGCTTCTTCAACCAATTTTTGATGTCTTCTTTGTATAGAACAATCTCTTTCACCCAAGTGAACAACATTTCCGAATTTATCAGCAATAACCTGAACTTCAATGTGTCTTGGATTTACCAAATATTTTTCCATATATACATCTGGATTACCAAAAAATTTTTCAGCTTCTTGACGGCATAGTGTAATGCTTTGCTCAAGTTCAGCATCATTATTAGCGACACGCATACCTTTTCCGCCACCACCAGCAGTAGCTTTAACAATTACAGGATATCCAAACTTTTTCGCAGCCGCTTTTGCTTCTTCTATATCAGTTATAATTCCAATACCTGGTGTTATCGGAACATTTTTTGACATCATTGTTTTTCTTGCAGTAGCTTTATCTCCCATCAGTTGCATTGATTCTGGTGATGGGCCTATAAATTTTATATTGTGTTCAGCACATATTTCTGCGAAATCTGCTCTTTCTGACATAAACCCGTATCCAGGATGTATTGCATCAGCACCTGATATTAAAGCTGCCGATATTATAGCTGGTATATTCAAATAACTTTTTGAACTTTCATTTGGACCTATACAATATGCTTCTGTCGCCAAACTAACATGCAACGAATTCGCATCGGCTTGAGAATAAACCGCAACAGTAGGAATACCAATTTCTCTACACGCTCTTATAATTCTAACTGCAACTTCGCCTCTATTTGCTATTAATACTTTCTTAAACATATCCCTTTTACCACTAATCTTGTTCTACATACATAATTACTTGACCATATTCCACAGGTTTGCCATCTTCAATACAAATTTCAGCAATTTTCCCTGATACTTCGGAAGTAATTTTATTCATTAATTTTATTGTTTCTATTATACAAACAGTTTGACCTGCTTTTATCTCATCTCCAACACTAACAAATGGCTTTTCATTTGGTGATGGTTTTGAAAAATATAGACCTATCATATTAGAAATAATAGGAACAAGCTTTTTCTTGGCTTCCTGTAGTTCTATTTCTTTTTCTTCTTGTCTTGAAATTTGAACATCTTTTTCAAAAACTTTTTCTTTTATTACCGGATTAAATCCATTACCTTTTATAATTAATGACTTATCTGAATCTTCCAATGTTATTTCTGTAAGTTCATTGTTTTTCATTATGTTAATTAATTTTTCAATATAATCTGTTTCAAATTCTTTCATACTATCCCTTTTAATATTAAAGACTTTATTTATTTTATCCCCTACATATTACAGAGTCAAGAAAATACACATTTAACGTTACGTAAAAACAAGTTAAGTCAACTTATTATATGATGAAAGATTTATGTGTTTTTTATATAATTACTTTGTATTATAAGGAACAGAAGGCGAAAAATGCTTCCAATAGTAACACAAGAACAATCAACTTTATGTTTTGCAGAAATTTTTCAAGATGTTCATTCTTGGAGAAAAAAAATGATCCATTACATAAAAGATGAAAATCCTGAAATCAATTCAGCAATAATAGAAGCAGCTCAAAATACAGACTTAGACCCTAAAGCTGTTGCTCTGGGAGCATATATGACATATGTTCTGCTTGAAACAGCTATGAAAGAAGAAGCGGGACAACAAGTTTTTACACTTGATGAATAGTTATAGAAATTTAATTTTATAGTTTTGAATTTGCTCTTGTTTAATCAATTTCTTTTGATTATCAAGAGTATTTTTTACGGCAAATGTCCAGCCATGTTTCGGATTTACAAACAAAAAAAATGCAGCTTCACTTTCTACTACCCTTGAAACATTATCTATTAATAATTCTCCTTTATCTGATAATTCAAATACGGTAAAAGATAATGGGGATGATATTGTACTATCTATATATGCATCATACTTTATTTTGCTTAGTTTTGTTGTATCTTTTAATAGAAAATTTCCTTTATAAGAAATAAGTTGTTTATATAAAAAAGTTATTATATCTTCAAGATTATTGTATTGCTTCATTTTTTACCACGTAAATAAAATCTTCAACTAATTTCTCATTCCATTGTTTACCTGATTCACTTCTTATAATTTCTATAATCTCATCTATATCATAAGCTTGCCTATATGGTCGATCCTGCGTCATTGCATAAAAAGCATCAACTAAAAGTACAATTTGAGATGTTATTGGAATTTCTATTCCTGATTTTTTACCAGGATACCCTTCTCCATTCCATTTTTCGTGATGACTTTCTATAATTGGAATAATATCTTGTATATTGGAAATTGGTTTAAGAATCTCTCTTGCGGCTATTACAGGATGTTGTTTTATAATATCTTTTTCTTCTTGCGTTAAAGGTTCTTTCTTATTGAAAATTTCTTCAGGTATCATAATATTACCAATATCATATAATAATATTGCAAGTTTCAACCTATCTATTTCATCTTTTGGAAGATCTAATTTCTTCGCAACCATAACAGCTAGTATAATCTTTGATTTTGTTGTTCCTGCTTTATACATATGATTATATGTTTGAGAAATTATATCTACAATTGAGTATAAAATATCCTTAGAATTTTGATCTTCTGTCTTAATCTTCTGCAATTTTTGATTTAATATTTTTGCAGTCTCAACATCAACAGGAATTCTATTTTTACCTAGTATATCAATAAATGTTTCAACAGCAACTTGATGCCAATTTATCTCATTTTGTTTTTGGGCTATTTGAACTTGATTTCTTCCATTTAACTTTGCTTTATACATAGCTTGGTCTGCAAGTTCCATTAATTCATCAATTCTGTCTGAATGTTCTAAAAATGTAGCAACTCCAACACTTGCTGTGATTCCACCAATAGTATCGAGAACTTGATTTTCTATTGACTTTCTTATTCTTTCTGCAGCAATAACAGCTCCTCTTGAATCAACACCAGGTAGAAGCAAATTAAACTCTTCACCACCAATTCTTGCAGGTATATCAATAGAACGAGCTTCTCTTTTTAATACATTAGCTATTGTTTTGATTGCCAAATCTCCAAATTGATGACCATATGTATCATTTATTTTTTTTAGATAATCTAAGTCCATTGATATCAATGAAAATGGTTGTTTTAACCTTAAAGAACGTTCGGCTTCTTTTAAAATATTATCTTCAAAATATCTTCTATTATATATACCTGTAAGTGGATCTGTAATTGCTTGTTTCTTTACTTCTTCAAATAATCCGGCAACTGTAATTGCTAATTCTATTTGGTTTGCAAATAATGCTAAAAAATTAGTTTCAGTATCTGTTACACCATCTCTATCAGATGAAACAATTACGCATCCAAAATCCTCTTTGCCATTATGCAGTGGCACTACAGTGCAAGTTTTAGAGTTCATTTCCGACATTACATAACTGATTTGTTCATCAGAAAACAGTGGAAAGAACATTTTTATTATTCCTTTTAAGTCAGGAGTTGAAAATATTTTTCTTTCTGAAATAGCTTTTACAACTATAGAATTACTTACATATGGCAATTTATATGTTTCCAATGATTCATTCATCATTTCGAATAATTTATCTATACTTTTATTTGTTGATGATGACTTAACGGAAAAATATGCAATATTGTTCTCGTCATATTCTATTTTCAGTATACCAGCATAATGATAGTTCATATCTTCATGCAAAATACTCACAATTTTATCAAGCATACTGGATAGTGGCTGAGAAGAATTCATCATATCCCAAACACTATTCAATGTAAGAATTGTTTGATTTGCTTGTTCTAATTCTTTAGTTCGAGCTGCAATTTCTTCTTCCAATGCTATGTTTTTTGCATAGACATCCGCAAAGTCCTTGCCTTTTAAATATATGGACCCATCAATTTTATTAATTTGTCCCAGTAAATCTTTAAAACCGGAAAATATATTCACCATTATAATCCAAGATAATTTGTCAAGTATATGTATTATATACCCTTTTTCAGATTATTGTAATACCTTTTTTACAATATTTATTATTTTTTCAGAAGAAATTTCTTGTATACATTTATTTTTATTCATTTTAAGCCTACACTTTTTCTTCATACAAGGAGAACAAATAACTTCAGCTTGAACCGAAAAATATTTATCTCCATAGGGTGCAGTCCTATGAGAACTGGTTGCAAAAAACAATGTTATTATGCTGGGAGAACCTGTCATCCAAGCTATATGTGCACTACCTGAATCAGGACTTATAACCAAATCGACATTCTTACATATATATACAATATCAGACAGCGTTGTCATCCCAGTTAAATTAATTATATTTTCACTTGAAGTTTTCTCTAATATCTTATTTGTAAGAATCTTTTCTTTTTCAGTTGCCGTTATGATTATATTACAAGATTCTTTAAACTCATTTATTACTTTAACCCATCCTTCAACATTCCAGTGTTTATTTTCCCAAGTTGTAGCAGGTGCTATAAGTATAGTTTTTTTAGATTTATCAATATTTTTTATAATATCTATTATGTTTTTAGAGTATTCTTTACTTAAATCAGGAAATTTAAATTCAATGTCTAAATCATTACAATCAAGATAACTTGCAATCTCAAGATTTCTTTTTACAACATGATAATTTATATCAAACTGTTTTTTATCTGTTTTTATTATTTCATTTGCAAAAATCCAAGAAAATTCCCTACCCCCATCTAGTGCAATCTTTCTTTTTCCTCTTGATAACCCCATAATAATAGAACTCTTCAATAGTTGTTGAGTATCAATTACAATGTCATATTCCTCTAAACGTATTTTTTTTATTATCAAATAAAATTCTTTCAAAACATTAAAGATGTTCATTTTTTTCCATTTTTTACGTTCAAGAACATAAACATTATTTAAAAGTGGATTATTGGATATAAATTTTTCAGCTTTATCTTCAACAATCCAATCGATTTGAATATTAGGATATCTTTTTCTTAATGCATTAGCTAATGGAAGTGTATGAATAGCATCCCCTAAAGCACTCAATCTTATTATTAATATTTTTTTTATATTATTATTTTCCAATTTCTCAACCTTTTTTACTAAGTATATCAAAGATTACATATAAATAGCTGAATTTAATATAAAAAAAATACTATAAAAGTTTACATTTGAATTTATTTTTTAAACTTTTTGGGGGAATGAATTTATACAAAATTTTATTATTATTAATTTGTTAGAAAGCAATGGTTAATATCTGCATAAAAAGACAATTAGGACACTTTATATATGAACAAAAATAAAGAAAGAGAAATTAAAAATTCTATAAGAATGTGCAAATTAAGACTACAGACAATACAACCTCATCTAACAGATGAAAAACCGATTTTAAATGAATCTTTCAATAGACTTTTAATAGAAAAAGCTATCTTAAGAGATAAATTGATGCATAAAGAGCCCTCTTTCCTAGCAAAATTGGCAAGAAAAATTAAAACTTATAATAATAAAGAATTAATTTGTGACTATTTTAAATAAAAAGCAGATTATAATTTCTTTTATATATATTTAAAATTTGAAGTTTTCAAAACTACAAATTTAAAGTTTTTCCTTAAAATATGTTCGCAAATGACATAAAGAAGTCACTTATAACATTAAGTAAAGAAGGCATAATTACAACCAAAATAGCAGCGCCCATACAAGGTTTAAATAAGAAACTCATTTGGAACACATTAACTTGTGGTGCGGTTTTTGAAATAATACCAAGAATTATATCTTGACCTAATGTTGCAAGTAGAACAGGGGATGCAATTTGCAAACCAATATATAAAACATTGGAAGTTATTTTGACTAAATATGGCATATTTACCATTTGATCTAAAGGAACAAATGAACTATAAACAGGAAATATTTCAAAACTTCTTATAAATGCATTAAAAGTCCAATATGCACCGCCTATTTCTAAGAATATAATTAATCCGAGAATACTAAATATTCTTCCCATAATAGAAATTTGAGAAGATGTTGTAGGATCCATAATTGTGGCTGAAGATACACCTTGTTGCATATTAATCATATCGCCGCCACTTTCAACAGCTTTAACTATACAATTCACAATAAATCCTATTAAAGCACCACATAAGAAATTAATTACAACAGAATATATTATTGATACGCCTTGAGGTGGGGTTTCAGGTCTTATTAACATAGAAAGCGTAATTGTAAAAATTAGAGCAAATCCGACTTTTGCTATCATTGGAATTTCACTTCTTTGCAAGAATGGTGCAGTTCTTATTAAGCCTGCAACTCTTGCAAAAATAGGAATTCCACCTGCCAGTATATTATTTACTTCAGGAAAAATTTTTGGAAATTCATTTATGATAAGGTCTAACATTATTTACTTGTTCTTTCATATTTTATAGGTAAATCTATTTCTGTTAGTCCAACTTTATTATCTTGAAATTTAGGACCCGAAATAAATCTTATTTGATATGCTTCTAAATCAGTTGTTAAAACAACGTCACAAACACCATCTTTGTTTGTTTCTACGAACAATTGTTTTTTTTCATTATCAATAGATGTTATAGGAGTTAAGTTTACAATATCTTTATTTGATATATTTATATTTCTTACAGAGGAATCAACATCAATAATATACATACTGTCTGTTTTTAGGTTAAAAATATTTATATCATTTTTAACCAATGCACAAATGCCCGATTGCGAAGTTAATAGAATAACCAGCAATAATAAGATCATTCTTTTCATCTTTGATTCTCCATAATTTTCTTTCTTTCAGCCAAATTTGGAGTTGGGATATTCTTTGCTCCATTTCTTAAAAAGTTAAATTTGTCTTTTTGAGCACTACTTTGTGGTGTAGCTGCATTATTTAATATATGAGACATTGGCGTCATATCTTTTTTTACATCTGTCTTCATTTCGTCAATAAATGGTTTTGTATAATTATAATAATCAGATGGCAATACATAATTATCAGATTTTGGAACAACATCGAAGGCAATAACTGCACCTTCATTAAACAAATTAGTTAACAATTTCATATAACCTGTTCCCAAAATTATAATCACAAGGAAAACAGTAAATATTTTTGGTGCTGCGGCTATCGTTTGCTCTTGAACTTGAGTTACAGCTTGCAAAATACCAACAATTAAACCGATAACAGCTGCCGTTAATACACACGGCATTGCTATCATCAACATTACCATTAATCCTTTTGCAAAAAATTCTATTAATATTTCCATATTATATCCTTAGTTAAAACTTCCGACTAAACCGTTAACAATCAAACTCCAACCATCAACAGCAATAAATATAAGCAATTTAAACGGCAAAGATATAATCGTCGGAGATAACATAAACATACCAAGTGCCAGTAATACGTTAGCAATGACCAAATCTAAAACAATGAATGGTACAAAAATTATAAAACTTATTTCAAATGCTGTCTTTAATTCACTCAGAATATATGCTGGAGCAACCTCCCATATTGTAACATCTTCAACAGATGCAGGAGCTTCTTTTCTTGTTAATTGAACAAAAAAAGCTAAATCTTTTTCTCTTGTTTGCTTTAGCATAAATTCTTTTAATGGTTTTGATCCTTCACTTATTGCAAGAACAATAGAACCATTTTTCTCATACGGCTTTGACCCGACTTCATACATTTGTTGAAAAACAGGGCCCATCGTATAAAATGTCAATATTATTGAAAGTCCAACCAATACAATCGCCGGAGGAATTTGCTGTGCACCCAGTGCTTGTTTTAAAAAACCAAAAACTATTGCATATCTTAAAAAGCTTGTCATACAAACAAACATAAAGGGTAAGAACGAAAATATCGCCATTACCATCAATAATTGTAATACAGGACTTAAATCTTTTAATATTGTATCCATTTTAACCTCTATTTATTCTTTGTGTGAGTTTTTTCATTGTTGAAAATTCTGTGATTTTTTCGCTATTTTGTGTTTCATTTAATATATTTTCTATGTTTGAGTTCTCATATAATTTTGCAAGCATTGTTGTACTTGAAGGATCTCCTGCAATTAAAAATTTTTCTTTTCCAGCTTTTATAACATAAACTGTTTTTGTTGCTGATAGACGAAGTGAGTTTTCTACCTGTAAAAATTCTTTATTCTTTCCTCCGGAATTAATATTTATTGATTTTTTATATACAAATAAAGCCATTACAATAAAACCAATCATTGCAAGAGTATATATGGCGAAATTAATTAAGTAACTATTCATATCTACCTCTAAATACTTTCATCTTCAATTTCAAAGTCACTATAATCAAAATTTTCATTTCCTTCTGCCTGTTGAGCCGGTTCATTTTGTCTTACCGGTCTTTTTGAAGGTTGAACAGGTCTTTTAGCTGCACTTGATGGCACCGGTCTTTGTGCTGGCTTTTTAACTTCAGGAGCAACAGTAGAATTCACAGTCTCTGTTTTAACTTCTTTTGCATTTGATGCCATAGGTTGTTTTGCCACTTCTTCTTTTGTCTTCTTGACATTGTCTATCCTTACTCCATACCTGTCATTCAATATTACAAGCTCGCCTGTTGCAATAACTTGATTTTCAACTCTTAATTTAATCTTGTTGTCATATACAGAACCAACATCAATAACAAGACCTTCTGAAATTTGTTTTAATTCACCTAACGTTAACTTTACATTATCAAATTCAGCAATGACATCTACAAGAATTGAATCCCACATGTTCTGAGGTTTTACATTTGTTTCTTCTTCCATCTCATTGTCTCCATTATTATCTATACTTATTATTAATGATGGATTAGGGTTTATTCTGAATTTAATTTCATTATTGTCCCATAATACAGACATTTTATTAATATCACTGTTTTCCAGTACTATAATGTCCCCATCTTCTATTTCTTTAATCTCATTTAGTGCTAATTTTGTAGATCCAACACTTATTGGTAGAACAACCATTGTTCTTTTGAAATCAGATATGTCAAATTTTTCCGAAATCTTACCAGGTTCAATTTTGGGCAGCATATATTCAGGGATTGTTAATATTATCTTTCCTGTGTGGTTGTTTTTAAATCTTACAAAGAAAGTAAAATTATAATCTTTTTTTGATTCGATTATTTTTCTGTTTACATCTATTTTATTAAGACAAGCTTCAATATTTTTATATACAAAAACCGTAAACGACTTTATTACACCTGCTTCTATTTGTGTAAGTTTTTTTAACTCAAACTTTGTTTCACTTCCGCCTAAGGAATTATCTAAAAGTGATGATACCAAACTTGAAGAAACCCTCATTGTTATTGAGGAAGTTTTGGTTACAGGTAATTTATTTACAAAATATTCATCGCCATAGAAAAATATATTTTCTTCATATGATAGTCCCATAAATCTTAGTTTAAAATCTTTTTGAAAAAATTCATCAATTGATTTTTGGACTTTTAAATATATATTAGAGTAAAACCAAGAGTAATTTTTAGCTAAACTACTCTTTATCTTTTTATCTTGGTTGTTTTCTGTTTTTAATGCTGTCATTGTTTACCCTAATCTTTATCCCTGTAAAATACGATATATTTTTTTATACAATGAGACATCATTTATATGTTGTATTTTTTACCGACATAAAATATCCCAAATCACATATATATTAAGGTTTTTAATAAAAATTTCAAACAATATACTTAAATCATTAATTTATATGATACGTAAATATTCAATTTTTCATATACTAAACAAATAGATATAGTAATGATTTGGGGAATTATGGTAAAAGCAAGTAATACAAAAAGAGTTAGAATTCAAGAGCAAAAACCAGATTTAAGAATTGTTAAAGAGGTTAAGACAAAACCATATAGCGATATAGACTTAAATAATTGGAAAGACTATTCGCATATTAAAACCGATACTTGGTGGGAATTTGCGTCAAGAGATAAATCTAACGGACATTCAAATGAATATCATGGCAATTATATTCCGCAAATTGCTCAACAATTGTATGAAAGATTTACCAAAAAAGGAGATATTGTACTTGATATGTTCTTAGGTTCAGGAACAAGTGCAATTGAAGCCTTGCATATGGGTAGAAGATGTATTGGTGTCGAGTTAAAACCTGAGCAGGTGGATATTGTCAGTAATAAATTTTCTCCAAAAGAACTTGTAACTGAGATAAATCTAATATGTTCAGATAGTGCAAATGAAGATGTAAAAGAAAAAATTCAAGCAAGACTTGATGTAATGAGAAGAGATAAAGCTCAATTTTTAGTGCTTCATCCACCTTATGATGATATAATTAAGTTTTCAGATAGAAAAGAAGACCTATCTAATTGTGCAAATACTGAAGAGTTTTATAATTTATTCCAAAAAGTAGCTCAAAATGGTTATAATATGCTTGAAAAAGGCAGGTTCGCAGCTTTAATAATCGGTGATAAATATGCAAATGGCGAGATAGTTCCATTAGGGGCTGATTGTGCCAATAAAATGCGTGAAATAGGCTTTAAGATGAAAGCTGTCATCGTTAAAAATATGGAAGGTAACGAAAGAGCAAAAGGTAAAACTGCTAATTTATGGAGATATAGAGCACTAAATGGCGGTTTCTATATCTTTAAACATGAGTATATATATGTTTTCCAAAAAGTTTAGAAATATAAAAAATCAAAATATATATGAATTAATTCGTGATGACGTTATTAATGCTACGAATTCAAATGACGGACAAGTTATGGTTCTTTATAAAAGTGAAAAATATCCTGATAAAATTTTTGTTCGTGAAAAATCTGAGTTCTACATTAAATTTGAAGAAGTTTAATTACCACTTATAAACAAATTCTTGTGGTTTATATGTTTCAACATAACTAAATATATCATCAACAGAATTTGCAATATAATATAAAGATTTCATTTCTTCTTTAGCAAATTTTTCTTTATAAACGATATCAAACATTTTAAGCATATAATCATAATACCCGTCTAAGTTTAAGAATATAATGGGTTTATTATGATAACCCAACTGTTTTGCAACCAATATTTCAAATACTTCTTCAAATGTACCGAAACCACCGGGAGCACAAACAAATATATCCGCATACTTTTCCATTGTTGCTTTTCGTTCACGCATATCTTTAGTAACAATTACTTTTGCCAAATCAGGGTGTTTTAAACCAAAAGATGCTATACGTTCAGGTATTACGCCAATAACTTCCGCACCATTTTTTATTGCATTATTTGCAATAACTCCCATCATTCCTACGGTTGTTCCGCCATAGACCATGTTATATCCATTTTGCCCGATTTTTTCTCCTAATTCTTTTGAACAAATATAAAATTTTTCATTCAAATTATTACTTGACGAGCAATATACACATATAGTTTTTTTATCGTTTGAAAACATATTTCCCTCTATACTGAAACTAATATTTGTATTATAACCATACAAATATTTTATGTCATCAAAACTTGTAAAATATATTTTTATTCAAAAAAACACTACTCTTTTAAATATTTAAATGCTTTAACAACTACTTGTGTTCTATCTTCAACACCAAGTTTCTGAATTATACTGCTAACATGTACTTTGACAGTATTAACACTTACATCTAATATTTTCGATATTTCTCCATTGTTTAAACCTTCACAAATATAGTCAAGAACCTCTTTTTCTCTATCAGTAAGATTATAATCTTCATCAAATTCATAAGATTGTTTTTTCGGTTTTGATGATAATGCATTCAATACTACGCCTGAAACTTTTGGATCAAACCATGCAGCCCCTTCTATAACAGACAATAAAATATCTGCCAGTCTATCCGGATTTATATCTTTTGAACAATATGCACTGGCTCCTGCCTTCATTGAATCTAATATTTCTTGTTCTGTATTATGTGATGTCAGAATAATTACTTTTATTTCTTTTTTTATTTTTTTTATCTCTCTTGTTGCATCAATTCCATTCATAGATGGCAGTCCCAAATCCATAATTACAATATCAATATTATTGTTTTTTACAATATTAATTCCATCTTCTGCACAAGAGGCTTCAAAAATCTCATTTACAAAACTTTTTGACTCAAAAGCGGTTTTTAATCCAAATCTTATTAATGCGTGGTCTTCAATAATTAAAACATTATACATAAATAAACCTTTATATTACACTTGTATCATTTTGCCTAATATAATAAGAATTAAAAACTTCTACAATCTGTTTTTCTTTCCGATTTAGTTTTTCTTTTTTTAATATATCTGCAAATTGACGCAAATTTATATCAGAAAGAATTTTCCTATCTTTATCTTTCAGTACCATCTTATATTCACTTATTAATACATCTGTAATCAAATCACATGGTAAACTTAAGAAAGCATCAATAATTTTACCATCAAAATGTTTATTTTTTCCATCAATCATAATATTTAGAGCGTCTGGCATAGGCATTCTATCACGATAATGACGAACAGATGTAATTGCATCAAAAACATCACTAACTGCGAGTATTCTCCCGCCAAACGGTATTTCATCTCCCTTTAATCCTCGAAAATATCCGGTTCCATCATATTTTTCGTGGTGAGAAGCTGCAATTTCTGCAATTTCTGAAAAAGAAGAATTCATATTAGTTTTACATAAGATATCATAGGTAATTTTTACGTGCTCCTTAATATGTTCATATTCTTCTTTTGTTAAAGTACCTTTCTTTTGTAAAACAGCGTCTTTTATACCTATTTTGCCTATATCATGAAGCATTGCGGCTTTTGATATAATTTCTGTAATATCTTTATTTAGACCAATTTGTTTAGCTATTAGTTCAGAATATAATTTTACTCTGTTTGAGTGACCAAGTGTTATCTTATCTCGGGCATCAATTGAAGCTGCTAATGTATCTATAAAACCTGCAAATAATTTTTGCTGTTCCTCCAACATTTTTTGTTGAATACTAAAAAGAAGATTATTCTCAATTGCAATACCTGCATTTGTACCTATAGCCAATAATATATCTTCATCGGCATTGGTGAAATCACCATCTTTTTTATTTAATACCTGAAAGACTCCAATAATCTCAAATTTTATATTTCTCATTGGCATACATAATAAATTATATGTTTTATAGCCGGTATGTTTATCAATTTCTTTATTAAAACGATTATCTTTATATGCATCTTTAATTCTGATAGTTTCACCTGTCTTAACAACGTAACCTGCAAAACCTTTGTCTGCAGAAAAACGAATTTCTTCACTTTCCATGCCAAGAGCAACTTTTGACCATAATTCATTTTTATCTTTATCATAAAGAAAAACGCTACATCTATCTGCATTTAAAACAAGTCTTGTTTGTTCCGCAATTGTAATTAATAATTTATCAAGATTAGCTTCTGCATTAACTGTCCTTGCTATTTTTGATAAAGCTAATAACAAAGTAGTATTTTGTTCTGTATCCTTATCTTTTGTTTCTTCCGATTTTAATGAAGAATTTATTTCTGAATTTGTATTTATGAAATTCTCGGATATTTTATTTAAACGTGCGTATAAAGTTTTATATCCAAATGAATGTGCAAGATTAATTGCTTTTTCAAGATAATCATATGCCATTTTTGTATTTTGAAGTCTAATATATGTTAAAGCTAATAATTCCAATGTTTTTACTTTTAATAAAGGAAATTCACTTATCATATCAAAAGCATACGTCAAATAGAAAAGTGCTTCATTAAATTTGTTTTCAATGAAATAAATATGTCCAAAAGCAAATTTATTGACAGCTATTACTGATTTTTTATTTGTACTTTCTGCCAAAAATTTTGAATCTTCCAATAGAAGCAAAGATTTATAATAGCCTTCTTCCTTATTTACATATTTAATTAGACCTGTTAAAGATAAACATACAGAAACCTTTTCAATATCTTTGTGAGCAAGAAAAATTTTATGAGCTAATGATAAATTGTTTATAGCACTTTTATAATTTTCAGCAGTATAAAGTTCTATTGCCTCCTTTAATAAGCAATCCGCTTCTTCTACGGTTTCACCAAACAAACTACCATTATGCTTTTTAGGCATATCTATCCTTAACAAACTTCTTTTTTCATTATACAATATATTTTATAGATTTTATATAAGAGATAAAAAAATATGCAAAAAGTTAGTATTATAATTCCCGTTTTTAATGAAAAGAACACAATTAAAACACTTTTAGAAAAAGTAAAAAATGCAAATTTTGCAAGTTTAGAAAAAGAAATAATAATGGTAGATGATTGCTCTAATGATGGAACTACAGCAATCTTAAAAGAATTAAGTAAACAATATAAAGTATTATTCCATGAAAAAAATCAAGGAAAAGGAGCTGCAATAAGAACGGCAATAAAAGAAGCTACAGGTGATTTTGTTGTAATTCAAGATGCAGATTTGGAATATTTACCTGATGATTATGATAAACTTTTACCTTTATTGATAAATAATGAAGCAGATGTTGTATATGGTTCAAGATTTAAGGACCAAGAAAATTCTAAAAATTTCATACTAAAAAATAAAATCGCAAATAAATTTCTAACCTTACTAACAAATATATTATATGGTGCAGAAATAACTGATATGGAAACTTGTTATAAAGCATTCAAAAGAGAATTAATTCAAAGTATTTCAATAAAATCAAATAGGTTTGATTTTGAGCCTGAAATAACAGCTAAAATATTGAAAAAAAATGTAAGATTAAAAGAAGTTCCAATTTCTTATTTTGGCAGAGGACATGAAGAAGGTAAAAAAATAAACTGGAAAGACGGCATCCACGCTATTTTAACGTTAATAAAATATCGTTTTATTAATTAGTAAATGTAAAAAAAAATTAGTAATTATTCTTTTCAAAGCAACAAAATTTTTTCAGGAGATTTTACTTAGTTGCTATGCGAGTCGGAAATTCTAACATTAACCAACATATTGCAACCTCATTAGAAAAGTTTTCCCAAAAAGGCGGAGAAAAAGTTTCTAACTATGTTAATGCGGCTGGAAAAGCTGTTATAGCACCATTAGTTATATTAAATAACCCTTTTACAAAAGAAAATAAAGAAAATAGAAAATGGGCTGCCATAAAACAACCTGTAGAAGCTATTTTAACAATTGCTATGCAACTAGCAAGTTTAGCTCTTTTATACAAAGGAATTGATTCTTTAATAAAAAAAGGGAAAATAAATTTTAAATATGTTGAAAATGCAACAAAAGATATTTCAAAAATCCCATCCAAGATACTAGAAGCCTGTGAAAATAATCAAGAAAAAGCAATAAAAATGTATAAAGATCAGTATAATAACATTTTTAAGGATAGAGTTGGCTCTGTAATATCTGCTATTGCATATCTGCCTGTATTAGCTATATCAAATAAAATATATCCAAAGATAGCTCAGAAATTAGTAAACAGAAATGAAAACAATGATACTAAATAAAATTACCAATTCTGAATTGGTGAATAAACATATACATAAAGCTATAAAAGATGATACATTTGCAGCAAAAACACTTGTCACACTTGGAGTAACAAAAGATGTATTTGCTTATGGTGTAAGATTTGCAACAACAATGCAAAATAAAGAAATTCCGGAAGAACAACGTCCTTTTGTCGCTTCCATGGATTTAATGTCTGGAGTTGCAACTGCCATTATGCAAATTGGAGTAGGATACAGTCTGGCAAATCCCAAAATACAAGATAAAATTTGGGATAGATTCTTCCAAAAATGTAAATTTGATAATATAGTTGCTGCAAAAAAAGGATTTAGTCAGATTTTAGCATTAATTGGATCAACCATTCTCGCTGAAAGAATCCTGGTTCCATTAATTGCAACACCAGCCGCAGAAAAATTTGAAAAAAAATTATTCCATAATAAAACAAAAAATGATTATCAAAATTCTTTAAGCCAAATAACATTTGACGATTTTGAAAAAGATATTGCAAATGGAATTAATGTATAACGCAAATTAGTCTATTCTCAATTCTGACTTCGCTTTTTCTATAGCATCTATTTCTGAAAAGAATATACAATTTTCACCTATTTGTGAAATAATATTGTGCTCTTTTAGTTGTTTCAAGACGTCTTGATTATCAATTACCATAAAAATTTTGATTTTTTGAGACCGAAGTCTTATTATAATATCCTCAAGAGCAAATATTGCCGAAATATCAAGTAAAGCACCAGATGAATAGTCTAATATCAAATACTTTGTGCCCCATAATTCTTCAAACTGCGAAACCAACTGTGTTGCAGATCCAAAGAAAAATTGACCATCTATATGAACAATACGAATTTTATGTTTGTATGTTTTATCAATATTTTTCTCAAGTTCAATAATATCGTCATCTTGAAGTGTTTTATGAACAAGCTTTGTATTATCTGCAATTTTTTTGGCATATAGAACAGCTGCACCTGTAATACCAGCTCCAACAGCAACTATCAAATTATAAAAAACAGTTAAGATAAAAACTAACCACAACACATATAAGTCATCTTTGGGTGCATACTTTAGTACTTTCAATAATTTAACATCTATTATGTCATATCCTATTTTAATTAATATTGCAGCTAAAACAGGTAAAGGAATTTCAGCAACAAATCCAGATAATTTAAATAAAAGAATAATCAATATAATAGGACTAATTATTGCAGAAATTTTTGTAGTTGCACCGGAATTAATTGCAGCAACAGTTCGCATTGTAGCGGCTGATCCGGGAAGAGAACCTGTCATCGCACAGAACATATTTCCTATACCTTGACCTATAAGCATTCTTTTTAATGAAGTCTTATTTTTTGTTAAAGAATCAGATACTAAAACAGTTAATAAACTTTCTGCAGAAAATACAACAGCGAATATTATTGCATAGTGCATATATGCAATAACATCGTGAAGATTATATTTTGGAATACTTACACTTGGCAAAGATACAGAAATATGAGAAATCTTTTCTACATTAAGTCCAAGTTTTATTGATATATATGTTCCCATCACAAGTGCAATTGCTTGAGATGGAATTATCTTATTAAATTTCTTAGGAATAGCAAACACGATTATAAGCGTCAATACTCCAACAAAAAATGCATCATAATTTACCGAATGAATATTTTTAAATAAAGCAGTAATACTTGTAATTGTATTAGACATAATAGGGCAACCAATTAATGGATTTAACTGCATTATAATAATTATTATTCCAATACCATTTAAAAAACCTGAAATTACTGGATATGGAATATATTTAATAAAAGAAGGAAATCCGGTAAGTGACAACAAAATCTGAATTATACCTGCAAGCAATATAATCATCAATACAGATGGAATATCAAAGTTTAAAGCGTGCATAACAGAAGCTACTACTATTGCTACAGGTCCTGTTATTCCCGATATTAAAGGTGCTCGACCACCAATTATTGCAGATACAAAACATAATATAATTGCACCCCATAACCCAGCTAAAGCACCAACACCAGTTGCTACTCCAAAGGCTAAAGCTTGCGGTAACGCTATAATAGAAGCATTTAAAGCACCTAAAAAATCCCCCAAAAATACTTTAATATTAATGTTTTTCATAAAAAGATATTATCATAAGAAAATCTTTATAAAAAGATTCTTTTTTTATAAAAAAAATAATGTCCATCCTTTGTTCCCAAATGGGCTACATACAATTACAGACGTATGTTTCAAAATAATAATATGAATAGTGAAGAATATAAATTACAAAAATTTGGCAAGAACATTGCAAAATATAGAAAAATGAAACATCTATCACAGAATCAACTAGCTGAGATACTTGATATTTCACGAGAACATCTTGCTAAAATAGAAACTGCTAAAAGAGGAATTAGTTTTAATCTTCTTTTTAAACTATGTGATACATTAGGTATTTCAGAAAAAGATTTGTTTGATTTCCAATAAATCATTATATATACATGCCGTTTCACAAAATTATTTGTTTTATTTATCTTGATTAAACTTTAAATAAAAAAATAAAAAACATAAGTTTACTATTAGATTTAAATTCTCTACTGACTAATTTATCAGATGATAAGAATTGATTATCTATTTTAACATTAGTATCATAACCTGTTATAGTTTTATTACCTAACCAATCACTCCGAATTGTAAGATTAATTTCTCGACCTTTGTAAGTTCCTGTTATTTAAGAAATTCAATAAATAACAATAATAAAAAACAAGAAAAAAGGAGACATTTAAGTCTCCTTTTTAAATGGTCGGGATGACACGATTTGCACAACAAACAAGGCGAAGAATGAGCCGTAGTTTGATGGGTCAGGTTGAGATAATTTTCTTAGCAAAGCTTAGAAAATTACGAAACGTGGAACGTGCGAGCACGTGAGAATAAAACAAAAAGGAGACATTTAAGTCTCCTTTTTAAATGGTCGGGATGACACGATTCGAACGTGCGACCCCTTCGTCCCAAGCGAAGTGCGCTACCAAGCTGCGCTACATCCCGTTTTGGTTTTTAATTGGTGAAGCGCACTACGTGCTACCTCTCACAAAATGATATTTAATCATTTTGCTTCTTAAATTTTGCTGTCTCTCGAACCTGTCGTTCCTTTCGCTATTGCTGTCGTCACTTCGGTTCTCGTATACTTGGGTTTCACCCTTTCGCAAAATTCGCTCGGCAGAGTCAAGCTGCGCTACATCCCGTTTTTAGTTTTCATAAAACAATCGCAATTTCGACTGCACTTAAACTTTATCAACAACATTGTTAAGAGTCAAGTCATTTTTTACAAAATTTATATACTAATCTATTAAAACTTTTACAGGAAATTTTTCTATTTCCAGTTTGTATATAGCTTCAGCCCCAAGTTCTTCAAACGCTATTATGTTTGATTTTATAACCTTATTCGATAAAAGTGCTGCGATTCCGCCTACTACAGTAAAATATTTCCCTCGGTTTTTCTTAATTGAATTAATAACATTATTACTTCTATCACCTTTTCCTATTGTAGCTAGTAGTCCCAAATTATATAATTCTTCTGCATATTTATCCATTCTGGATGCTGTAGTAGGACCTATGGAACCAATAACTTCATTTGGCCTGTTAGGGCATGGACCTGCATAAAAAATTATTTTATCTTTTATTTCAAAAGGCAGTTCTTTATTATTATCAATTAATTCTTTTAGTTTTTTATGTGCCATATCTCTGGCAACATATATTTCTCCAGTTAGTAATATTTCCTCACCTGTTCTTAATTTTCTTATTTCATTAATATTACTTGTTAATATTTCTTTCTTCGGTTCTTCTTCCTCAAAATTTATAAAATTTGGTTTATTTTCTTCAAAAATTATTTCATTATTTACTATTTTACATTTTGCTGTCCTGTCAGAATGGCAATTAATAGTAATCGCAATCGGTAAACAAGCAATGTGCGTTGGTATTGATTTTACTTTTACATCAAGAACATAATTTTTGTTCGTTTTGGAATTTACATTTTCTTTTATTTTTAAAGCTAAATCCTTCTCTTTTTCATTAAAAGAATCACAAACAAATATTTCTTTAGATAAAATAGCCGCTTTGTCCATAGTCCCCCCAATACCAATACCTATAAACATAGGCGGGCATGAGTTTTCTTTTGCTTGCAGAATTAATTCTGAACATTTTGCAATAATTTCTTCTTCACTGGAAGTTGGAAGCATCATCTCTATTTTACTTTTATTCTCTGAACCTGCACCTTTAATCAAAACTTTTATACAAACATTATCACCCTCAACTATTTTGGTATGTATAATGGCAGGAGTATTATTTTTTGTATTTGACCTATCAAAAACAGCATTTTTTACTACAGATTTTCTAAAATAATTTTCTTTATAACACTCAGCCACAGCAGAATTAACAGCATTTTCTATGAACTCACCAGTTAATTTTACATTTTGACCAATTTCCAAAAAAACAATAACCTGACCGGTATCTTGGCATAACGGAAGTTTTTTTTCATATGCTATTTTTGCATTTTGAAGGATTACTTTTAGAATTTTATCTTGAGTGTTTTTATAAGCTGATAAAATTTTGGAATATACATCTTTACTAAGGCAAGTATTAGCCTCAAAACATAATTTGTATACTGCTTTTCTTATTAATTCCGTTGAAATTTCACTCATAATTCAATCATATAATTTTCATCATCTTCTGTAAAGCAAATTTATTGTATAATACACTTAAAGGGTTTTATTTATGCCGCATTTTTTAATAGAAACAAAAAATATTCAAGATAATAAAATAACGGTTCGCAAAAAGGACTTATATCAACATATAATAAAATCACTAAGGGCAAAAATAGGTGAAAAAATTCTTTTTCTTGATGAAAACGAAATTCAATATGAGACAAAATTATCACAAATTAATTCGTCTGATTTTGTTTGTTTAATTGAGAAAAAATATCCTTCAAACAGAAAGTTAGGTTTGAATTTATATGTGGCCCAAAGCGTTTTAAATTCGGATGCACAAATAAGTTCTATTCAAAAAGCAACTGAACTTGGAGTAAAAGGAATTATCCCCTTGCATACAGATAATTGTTCGGTAAAAGAATCCGTTATAAACAACAAAATTGAAAAATGGCAAAAAATAGCATTGGAATCTGTCAAACAATGTGAAAGAGCTGATATTCCGATTGTATATGAATCTGCTTCTATAGAAGATATGTTAGAAAAATATGAACAGGTAATTGTTTTTGCGGAGAAATATACCCAAAAAAACTTTTTTGATTATATAAAAGAAAATAAACTTGATAAAAATAAATCAATATTGGTTATTATTGGACCCGAAGGCGGTTTTTCACAAAGAGAGTTTGATATCTTTATTGAAAAGAGAATACCTTTAATAACGCTTGGAAATCTCATATACAGAGCAGATACAGCATTAACAGCAGCACTTACAACCATTATTAACGGAGTTCAAAATGAATAGTTATATTGAACTTATAGAAAATGATGAAGTAATAAAGCAGATAAAACCATATATAGTTGATATTGAAGCATATATAGTTGGCGGATTTGTAAGAGATATTTTCATGAATAAAAAGAGTCCTGATAGAGACTTAATTATTTGTAATTGTGATATTGAAAAATTCTCAAAAAATCTTGCTGAAAAATTGAACGCACACTATATAGAGCTTGACCCTATTAATAAAATATACAGACTGGTGCTGGAAGATAAAATTAATTATATAGATATAACCTGCCCAATTGAAAATGATTTTGAAAAAGATATAAAAAGACGTGATTTAACAATAAATGCAATAGCTTATGATATAAATAACAGAAAGTTTATTGATATTACAGGCGGTATAGAGGATATCAAAACAAAAAGAATAAAAGGAATTCTTGATTCAAACTTTGAAGATGATCCTTTAAGACTTTTAAGAATATTCAGGTTCTATTCAAAAACAGGGTTTGAAATAGATAACTCTTTAATAGAAATTACGAAAAGACTAAAAGAAACAATAAATAAACCCGCTAAGGAAAGAATAACCGTAGAACTTTTAAAAATGTTTGAAGGAAAATATTGTGACTTAGCACTTAATAAATTATATGAAGTTGGTCTTTTAGAAGAAATTCTTCCAATCTATAAAGAAGTAAAAAGAATTCCGCCTAATTCACATCATCATTTGGATTTGGTTCATCATTTAATTGAAACGGTAAGGCAAATTCAAAATATATATGAAAATTCTACAGGAGAAATAAAAGAATATTTAGATACTATAAAATACGGAGCTGTAAAAGAGATAGCATTTCTTAAATTAGCCGGTTTTTTGCATGATATAGGGAAACCCTCTTGTTGGACCATAGAAGAAGATACTGGACGGCATAGATTTATACAGCATGATTCAATAGGTGCTGATTTATGTATACCTATTTTGAAACAGCTAAAATTCTCAAAGAAACAAATTGAATACATAAAAACACTTATTAAATATCACATATATCCATCAAGTTTGGTAAGTGCACAAGATGTTCAAGATAAAGCTTTTTTAAAATTCTATCGTAAAATGGATGGTTATGTAATTGATGTAATAATTCTTGCTATGGCTGATAGACTATCGGCTCGAGGGGTAAAAGTAACAGATGATATTGTTAATAAGAATATCAGCAATCTGACGAAATTATTAAACGATTATCTTGAAAAATATAAAGATCTAAAACCCTTGCCAAAACTGTTAAACGGTAAAGAAATTATGAATATACTTAATATAAAACAAAGCCCAAAACTTGGCGA